>JAEZGC010000250.1 GCA_023437345.1 Actinomycetes bacterium | reverse complement strand
CCGCCGGGTCGCCCGCGACCTCGGGGTCGACCTGTCCACCGTGGCTGGCACCGGCCCGGCCGGGCTGATCACCCACGAGGACGTGATCGCGGCGGCCGCCGACCGTGGCGGTGCCGACCTGCCGGGCCGCACCCAACGGGTGCCGCTGCGCGGCGTCCGGCGGGAGATGTTCCGCACCATGACCGAGTCGCTGGCGGTCCCCCAGGCCACCGCCTGGGTGGAGGTGGACGTCACCCGCACCATGGAACTGCTCACGGTGCTGCGCGAGCGCCCCGACTTCCGCGGGCTGCGGGTCTCCCCGCTGCTCATCGTGGCAAAGGCGGCCTGCCTTGCGATCGCCCGCAACCCCGAGATCAACTCGAGCTTCGACGCCGAGCGGGACGAGATCCTCGTCCACTCCGACGTCAACCTCGGGATCGCCGCCGCCACCCCCCGCGGCCTGATCGTGCCCAACATCAAGCGGGCGAACCGGCTCGGCCTGCAGGAGTTGGCCGCGGCGCTGAACGAGATGATCGCGCTGGCCAAGGAGGGCAGGGCCCAGCCGGCGGACTTCAGCAAGGGGACGTTCACCATCACCAACGTCGGCGTCTTCGGGATCGACGCCGGGACCCCGATCATGAACCCGGGCGAGGCGGCGATCCTGTGCGTCGGCACCGTGGTGCGGCGGCCGTGGGTGGTCGGCGGCGACGAGGAGCGGATCGAGCCGCGCTCGGTGTGCACCCTGGCGCTCACCTTCGACCACCGGCTGGTCGACGGCGAGATCGGCTCGAAGTTCCTCGCCGACGTGGCAGCGATCCTGGCCGACCCGGGTCTCGCGCTGCTGTTCTGAGCGCGCGCCGCGCCCGACTAGAGTGTCGAGCCATGACACGCGAGGCGACCAGGGACGCGACGCCCACCCGGCTCACCGCCAGCGCCCGCGACCGGGTGCTGGTCAGCGTTGCCGCCCTGCGCCGCGAGCTCGCCGGCCCGAACCCGCCGCAACTGCTCGACATCCGGTGGAACCTCGGCTCGCCCGAGGGCGCCGGACGGCTGCGCTACGCCGAGGCGCACCTGCCCGGGGCGGGCTACCTCGACCTTGAGGCGGTGCTCACCGGGGCGTCCACCGACCCGCTGCTGGGACGCCACCCGCTGCCCGATGCCGCACGCGTGGCGACCGGGCTGGCGGCGGCCGGGATCGACGCCCGTCGTCAGGTAGTCGTCTACGACCAGCCAGGTTCCTTCGCCGCCGGCCGCGCCTGGTGGGTGCTGGCCTGGCTCGGCATCGACGTGCGGGTGCTGGACGGCGGGATCGCCGCCTGGTCGGCAGCCGGGGGCGACCTGGAGTCGGGCGAGCCGCCGCGGGCCCCGGCCCGTCCGGTCCGGCTGACACCGGGCCACCTGCCGACGCTGGACGCCGACCAGGTGGCGGCGTTCGACGGCGTCCTGGTGGACGTCTGGGCGCCCGAGCGATACCGCGGCGAGGTCGAGCCGCTCGACTCGCGGGCCGGCCACATCCCCGGCGCGGTGAACCGTCCGGTGGGCGCTTTCTGGGACGCTGACGGGAAGCTGCCGCCGCCCGACCGGCTGCGGGAGCTGCTCGACCTGCCCGACGGCGCCCCCGTCGCGGTGTACTGCGGCTCGGGCGTCTCAGCAGCCCAGGTGCTGCTCGCCCTTGCCAGCCTGGACGTGGACGCCGCCCTCTACCCGCCGTCGTGGTCGGGCTGGTCGAGCGACCCCGACCGTCCGGTGGCGGTGGGCGGGTGATGGAGCCCGCCAGTCAGGCCACCACCCGACTCGACAACATCGAGGCGAACCTGGCCGCGATCAGCAGGCATGTCGGGGGACGGCCCGTGCTGGCCGCGGTGAAGGCCGACGCCTACGGCCACGGCGCGGTCGAGGTGGCGCTGCACCTGCAGGGACGCGGCGCCGTCCAGCACTTCGGGGTGGCCACCGTCGGCGAGGGCATCGAGTTGCGCCGGGCCGGAATCACGCTGCCGATCCTGAAGCTCTCGGTGGCCCGCGGGCCCGAAGTGGCGACTGCTGTCGAGCACGACCTGGCGCTGGTCGCCGTCGACGAGGAGTCGATCCGGGCGGCCGGGGCCGCCGCCGTCACCACCGGCCACCAGGCCGTCCTCCACCTCAAGGTCGACACCGGCATGCACCGGCTCGGCTGCCCGCCCGAGCAGGCGGTCCGGCTGGCCCGGCTGGCCGACGCCACCGACGGGGTGCGGCTCGAGGGACTGATGTCCCACCTGCCGATCGCCGACCACCCCTCCGGACGGCAGTTCACCGCCGCGCAGATCGCCGCCTTCCGCGAGGTCTGCGGCCAGGTCGAGGCTGCCCGCGGCCCGCTGCTGAAGCACCTGGCCAACTCCGGCGGCGTGCTGGCCCACCCTGACTCGTGGCTCGACCTGGTTCGGCCCGGGGTGATGATCTACGGCTCCTACCCCGACGTCGAGACGCCGCGCACCGTGGAGCTGCTGCCCGGGCTGGAGTGGCGCAGCCGGGTCACCTTCGTGCAGCGCGTGCCGGCCGGGGAGACGGTCGGCTACGGCAGGACGTGGGTCGCGCCGCAGGACACCTGGGTCGCCACCGTCGCGGTCGGCTACGGCGACGGCTACTCCCGCTCGCTGTCGAACCGGGGCAGGATGCTGGTCGGCGGCGCCTCCTACCCGATCGCCGGTCGGGTCAGCATGGACCAGACGATGCTCGACCTCGGACCGGACACCACGGTGGCCGTCGGTGACGAGGTGGTGCTGATCGGCACCAGCGGACGCGAGCAGATCACCGCCGCCGAACTTGCAGCGGCGCAGGGCACCATCGCCTACGAGGTGACCTGCGCGATCAGCCGCCGCGTCGCCCGCGCCTACTGGCGCTGAGCCGCCGCGGGTCAGCCTCCGAAGCGGGTGAGCTGCTGGCGGGGGACGAACTCGCGGCGGGCGTAGCCGGCCAGGCCGAAGGTGAGCAGACCGTCCACCGCCGCGCCGACGCCCCCGCCGATCAGCGGGATCCGCCGCAGCACGATCACCGCCAGGTGCTTGCCGCCGATCCGGCCGGTCAGCGACCCCGCCACCCGCTCGCTGATGTGGCGCTCCAGGTGGGGGTCGAAGACCGGAGCGGTGGCGACCGCCAGCGGGGTGGTCGGCAGCTTGCCCTCCGCGACCAGCTTGCGCACCTCGTCCTCACCGAGGATGGCCAGCGCGATCGCTGCGCGGACCCGGCGGTCGGTCACGTCGTACCCGCGCAGGTGCGCCACCGCAGCCACCATCCTGACGCTCAGCACCGCCATCCCGGCGAGGTTTGCCGGCAGCCCGATCGGCACCGTGACCAGGCCACCCACGCTGGTGACGAAGCCCTGCGCGGACGCGAGACCGATGTGCTGGTTCACCAGCGCGTCGATGGCAGCCTCCCGGTCGCCGCGCTCCTCGAGCTTCTTCGCGGCCGCCGCCCTGGCCCCCGGGAAGGTGTCGTTGCCGTCGATACCGAAGTCGATCAGCTGTCTGAGGACGCCGCCGGCAACCTCCGGGGTACGTGCCACAAGCTGCTTGCCGATCTCGCCAGCGGTTGCCATGAGGGTCCTTTCGACCCGCCCAGCCTACGCACGCCGCCGCCCGCGACGACATGGTGGCCACCCCCGCTCCGACCCCGGTTCAACCCGGACGTCAGCCTGCGGTGGGAGAATCCCGGCATGGTGCGATCGGGGATCTTCGGGCCGGCGCAGGACTGGCCTGCCCAGGACCTGATCGCGTTCTCCGCCGAGTTCGGTCCGGCTCTGGTGCTCGACGCCTACCGGTCCGGGGTGTTCCCGATGCCGCTGCACGCCTCGGGCTTCGGGGAGATGGGGTGGTGGTCGCCGACCCGGCGCGGTGTGCTGCCGCTGGACGCGCTGCGGGTGACCCGCTCGATGCGGCAGTCGGCGCGGCGCTACACCACCACTGTCGACAACGCCTTCGACGAGGTGATTGAAGCCTGCGCCGATCCGACGCGGCCGCACGGCTGGATCGACGACGACATAGTGGCCGTCTACCGCTCGCTGCACACCGCCGGACGGGCCCACTCAGTCGAGGCCTGGGACGCCGACGGACGCCTGGTCGGCGGCCTCTACGGGGTGGGCCTGGGCGGGCTGTTCGCCGGCGAGTCCATGTTCCACGACCCGGTCCGGGGCCGCGACGCGTCCAAGGTGGCCCTGATGGCGCTGGTCGACCTGCTGGCCGACGAGCACGCCGAGGAGCGGATCATCGACGTCCAGTGGCAGACCCCCCACCTGGCCAGCCTCGGCGTGGTCGAGATCGACCGGGCCGAGTACCTCGCGCTGCTGGAGGAGGCGCTGGCCGTCCCGGAGCCGGACTGGCCCACCCGGCCGGCAGGCTAGGCGCCGCTGGCGTCGGCCAGGGCGCCGGGGGTCTGGGCGGTGCCGCCGACGCGGCCTACAGTGCTGCCATGCCGGAACTGCCACAGGTCGAGGCGTTGCGCGGGTTCCTCGCCGAACGGACCGCCGGTGCGGTGGTCGCCGACACCCAGCTGGTCGCCTTCGCCTGCCTGAAGACCGTCGCCTACCCGCTCAGCGCGCTGCACGGCCTCGAGGTGGACGGGGTCACCCGGCGCGGCAAGTTCCTCGCGTTGGAGGCGGGCGGGCTGTGGCTCGCCTTCCACCTCGCCCGGGCCGGCTGGCTGGTGTGGCGCGACGAGGTGCCCGAGGCGCCGGCGCGTCCCGGACGCGGCCCGCTCGCCTTCCGGTTGCGGCTGGGCGACGGCAGCGGCTTCGACCTCACCGAGGCCGGCACCCAGAAGCGGCTCGCGCTGTATCTGGTCGACGACCTCGCGCAGGTGCCGGGGATCGCCACGCTCGGCCCGGACCCGCTCGATGACGCGTTCACCCCGCAGGTGCTGGACGGGATCCTCGAACGTGCCGGACGTGCCCAGCTCAAGGGCGTCCTGAGGGACCAGCGGATCATCGCAGGGATCGGCAACGCCTACTCCGACGAGATCCTGCACGCCGCCCGGATGAGCCCGTTCAAGCCGGCCGGCGGCCTGGACACCACCGAGCGCGGTGTCCTCTATGCGGCGATCCGCGGTGAACTGTCCGGCGCGATCGAGCGCGCCCGGGGCCTGGCCGCCAGGGAACTCAAGGACGACAAACGGGCCGGGATGCGGGTGCACGGCCGCACCGGGCTGCCCTGCCCGGTCTGCGGCACCACAGTCGCCGAGGTGTCGTCCGCCGACTCCTCGCTGCAGTACTGCCCCACCTGCCAGACCGGCGGGAAGCCGCTCGCCGACCGGCGGCTGTCGCGGCTGCTGAAGTGAGTGCCGCCCCGTCCGGTCGGGTAACGGTTCGGCAAAGGACACGGACCGCGCCCGGACCCGGTTCCGGACGCGGCTAGCCTTGGGCAGTCCGGCCACCCCGTGGCGCCGGCACCATCAGGAGCACCGATGCTGGAGGTACAGGCATTGGCGCGAGCGCGCCTCGACGCTGCGGCGTGGACGCGCAACCCCCATCTCGGGGTGTCCCTGATCGCGGCCAGCGCTGCCACCACGATCGCCGTCAGCTTCGCCGGGCCGAGCGCCGTGGCCCTCGACCCTGGTGAGCGGACGAGCGCGCTGCCGCCGTGGTACCTGCCCGCCGGCGCTGGGACCCCCCACGAGGTGGTCGCGGTGGTGCTGCTGTGGCTCGGCCTGGTCGCCGGGACGATCGGGCTGTGGATCGCGTGGCGTGCGGTGGCCGCCGGCTGGCGTCCTGACAACCGCAAGCTGCTCGGCCTCGGCATCGGGCTGAGCATCCTGACCGCCCTCGTCCTGCCGCTCACCTCGGCGGACGTGCTGATGTACGCCGCCTACGGCCGGCTACAGGTCCTGGGTCTTGACCCCTACGACATCACCCCAGCAATGATCTTCCGCGAGGAGTTCGACCCCGTCCTGATCCTTACCGAGCGGCCGTGGCAGGACACCCCCAGCGTGTACGGGCCGATGGCCTCGTTCAGTCAGTGGCTGGCCGCCGCGCTCGGCGGCGAGAGCATGCACCACATAGTGTTCTGGCTGCAGCTGATCGCGCTCCTGCCGTTCCTGGCCATCGCCCTGTTGGTGTACCGGATGGCCCGCGGCGACCACGCCACCCAGACCAGGGCGGTCCTGTTCACTGTGCTGAACCCGCTGATGATCTGGTCTGTGCTGGCCGGCGCCCACAACGAGGCGTTCACCTTGCTGTTCGCCATCGTGGGGCTGTGGTTCCTGCGCAGGCACCCGCTGCTGGCCGGGATCGGGATCGGGCTGGCCGGCACGGTGAAGGTCTCGCTGGTCTTCTACGGGCTGGCGATGGTCTGGGGCTACCGCCGCGAACCACGCAAGCTCGTCTTCCTGCTCGTCGGCGCCGCGATCCCGCTGGCGATCGCCTACGGCGTGCTGGTACCGCGGGCGCTGTTCGCCGCCGCCCGCAACACCGGCTACATCTCGGCCGGGTCGTGGGCGCCCCCGGTGCACGGCCTGCTCAGCCTCGTGCTGCCGGAGTGGATGGCCCGTTCGGCGGTGGGCTGGATGGGGTGGCTGGGCATGGTCGCGATCGCCTGGATGCTGTCGCGGGTGCTGCCCTGGCAGGTGGTCCCCGGCGTCCCGGCCGGCACCAACCCGCGCCGGGACCCGCTGACCATTGCGGTGCGGACCGCCGCCATCCTCACCGCCGCCTGGCTGATCACCTCGCCCTACACGCTGAGCTGGTACGACCTGACGACCTGGGTGCCACTCGGGCTGTTGGCCGCGTCCCGGCTCGAGCCGCTCATGATGTGGCGCGGGATGTGGCTGTCACTTGCCTACGTCACCGGGCGGTCTGTCGAGTTCAGCGACGGGATGCAGGTCGCCTCGACAGTGATCCGCGACGGCTTGTGCACAGCGGCGCAGGTACTGGTGATAGTCCTGATCGTCCGTTGGTGGTGGCGCGAGGGACGCGAACTGCCTTCCTTCACCAGGCTGCGGGCCACCTTCTCGCTGCTCGGCCAACGGCACCTGGTGCCGCACGACTGAGCGCGGTCCGGGCGGGCCGGTGCCGAGCACTACCCTGTCAGCGTGCTCGGATACTTCGGACCGGCGGGGACGTTCACCCACCAGGCGCTGCAGACGTTCAGCGACCAGGACGCGGTCGCCTTCGACACCGTCGGCCAGGCGCTCGACGCGGTGCGCAGCGGCGCCGTCGAGGGTGCGCTGGTGCCGATCGAGAACTCGGTCGAGGGCGGGGTGACGGTCACCCTCGACTCGCTGTCCAACGGCCGCCGGCTGATGATCGTCAGGGAGGTCATCCTGCCGGTCGAGTTCACGCTCTTCGCCCGCCCGGGCACCAGGCTGGCCGACGTCCGCCGGGTGCTCACTCACCCGCACGCCGCCGCCCAGGTGCGCGGCTGGCTGGCCGCGAACCTGCCGCAGGCGACGGTCACCGAGGGCGGCTCAACCGCCGCGGCCGCCCAGGAGGTGTCAGACCCGACCTCGAAGTACGACGCCGCGGTCTCGGCCGAGGTGGCCGGACTGCTGTACGGCCTCGACGCGCTGGCGAGCGGGATCGCCGACAACCCGTCGGCGGTGACCCGGTTCGTGCTGGTGTCGCGTCCGACCCCGCCGCCGCCGCCGACCGGAGCCGACAAGACGACGCTGGTGGCCTACATGCACGCCGACCGGCCCGGTGCGCTGCTGGAGATCCTCGAGCAGTTCGCCGGCCGCGGGGTGAACCTGTGCCGGATCGAGTCCCGTCCGACCAAGACGGGCCTGGGCAATTACTGCTTCTCGATCGACGCCGAGGGCCACCTGCGGGATCCGCGGCTGGCCGAGGCGATGCTCGGGCTGCACCGGATCTGCGAGGACGTCGTCTTCCTGGGCTCCTACCCGCGCGCCGACGGGGTCCGTCCCAGTGTCGCCCGGGGGTTCACCGACGCCGAGTTCGCCGAGGCGAAGGCCTGGTTCGCCTCCCTGGTGAACCCCGAGGACGACGACCTCTGACCCGCCCGCGACCGAGAGCCACCCGCAGCCGTCGAGAGCTACCCATCCGGGGAGTTCTCGGCGATGGCCGGTAGCGCTCGGCGTGATGGGGAGGCGTCGGCGGGAGTGGTGGCCCTCGGCGTGAGAGGGCCCCGGGCGGGCGGGAAGGCGTCCCCTGCCGGGGATCGATAGGCTTGGGAGCCGTGATCGATCCCAAGCTGCTGCGCACCGACCCTGACCGCATCCGTCGCTCCCAGGAGGCCCGCGGGGAGTCCGTGGCGCTCGTGGACGAGTTGGTCGCCGCCGACGAGGCCCGGCGCTCCGGCATCGCTGCCTTCGAGACACTGCGCGCCGAGCAGAAGGCGACCGGCAAGGAGATCGCCAGGGTGTCCGGCGACCAGAAGGCAGCCCTGCTGGCCCGCACCAGGCAGCTGGCGGCCGACGTGAAGGCCGCCGAGGCGGCGTCCGCCGAGGCGGGGCAGCGGTTCGACGAACTGATGGCGCGGCTGCCCAACCTGGTCGGCGACGACGTCCCGCGCGGCGGCGAGGAAGACTTCACGGTCCTGGAGACGATCGGGACGCCGCGCGACTTCGCCGCCGAGGGCTTCACTCCGCGGGACCACCTCGAGCTCGGCGAGATGCTCGGGGCGATCGACATGGAGCGGGGCGCGAAGGTGTCCGGCTCGCGGTTCTACTTCCTCACCGGCGTCGGCGCCCAGCTGGAGCTCGCGCTGCTCAACCACGCGATGGCCAAGGCCACCGAATGGGGGTTCACCCCGATGATCCCGCCGGCGCTGGTGCGTCCGTCGGCGATGGAGGGCACCGGCTTCCTCGGCCAGGCTGCCCAGGACGTCTACCACCTGCCGGCAGACGACCTGTACCTGGTCGGCACCTCGGAGGTGGCGCTGGCGGCGTACCACTCCGAGGAGATCCTTGACGCGGCCACGCTGCCGCGCCACTACGTGGCCTTCAGCCCGTGCTACCGCCGCGAGGCCGGCGGCTACGGCAAGGACACCCGCGGCATCTTCCGGGTCCTCTGGTTCGACAAGGTCGAGATGTTCGTCTACTGCGACCCGGCCGAGGCCGACGCGCACCACGCCCGCCTGCTGGGCTTCGAGAAGGAGTTCATCAGCTCGCTCGAGCTGCCGTTCCAGGTGCTCGACGTCGCCTCCGGCGACCTCGGCCTCAGCGCGGCCCGCAAGTACGACTGCTACGCCTGGCTGCCCACCCAGAACCGGTACCGCGAGATCACCTCGACCTCGAACTGCACCGAGTTCCAGGCGAGGCGGCTCAACATCAGGATTCGCGACGGGGAGGGCGTGAAGTCCGCGGCCACCCTCAACGGCACGCTGTGCGCGATGACCCGGATGATCATCATGCTGTTGGAGAACCACCAGCAGGCCGACGGCTCGGTCTACGTCCCGGCGGCGTTGCGTCCCTACCTGGGTGGACGGGAGCTCCTCACCCCGCTGGCCTGAGCCGCTTGGCTGGCCGGTTTCCGCCGTCCTCGGCGGCAACCGTCCACCGGACGCAGGGAGTTCACCGACCTGACACCCGGCCTCCACCGCAAGTTTCGGGCCGAGGGCTACCCTTGGGTGAAGATGAGAAACGGTAAGAGGGCGGCCAGGGGGCCGCAGGCGGCCTGGAGGCCGCAGTTGGTAGCGCTCGACATCGACGGCACGCTGGTCGATCACGAGGGAACGCTGCCCGATAGTGTCCGTCGGAGTGTCCGACGCGTAGTGGACGCGGGAGTGCCCGTCGTCCTTTCGACCGGCCGCAGTTGGCACGCCACGCGCCCGGTCTTCGAAGAACTCGATCTGCCCCGCGGCCCTGTGGTGGCCTCGAACGGCGCGGTCTGCGTCCAGTTCCCGCCGCTGGAGTTCGAGCAGGTGATCACTTTCAACCCTGCGACAGTTGTCGAGCGGGTGCTGCAGGAACACCCGCGCGCCGCGCTGGCCGCCGAGGTGATCGGTGAGGGCTACCGGGTCACCAAGCACTTCCCCGACGGTGACCTGACCGGCGCGATCCAGGTGGTCAGCCCTGACGACCTGGCCGGCAGCGACGTGACCCGCATCGTCGTGCGCGACCCGGAGGCGTCGGACGACGACTTCATAGCGCTCGCCGCCCGGCTCGGGCTGCACGGCGTCAACTACTTCGTGGGCTGGTCGGCCTGGCTCGACATCGCCCCCGCCGGGGTGAACAAGGCGCTCGCCCTCGTCGAGGTCGCCCAGACCCTCGGCGTCGACCGGGCCGACGTGCTCGCGCTCGGCGACGGCCGCAACGACATCGAGATGCTGGCCTGGGCCGGACGGGGGGTCGCCATCGGTGACGCCTCGCCCGAGGTGCAGGCGGCGGCCGACCACGTCACCGGCAGGTTCGCCGACGGGGGGACCGCCGAGGAGCTCGAGCGCTGGTTCGGCCGCAGTGCCTGAGCCGGCCCGGATCGCCACCGAGCGACTGGTCATCCGAGCCTTCGAGCCGTCCGACGGACCCGGCCTGTACGGCTACCTGTCGCGCCCGGAGGCGGTGGCTTTCGAGCCCTACCCGGTGCAGTCCGCCGAGCAGTGCGCCATTGAGGCGCGGCGCAGGGCCGGCGACCAGGACTTCCTCGCGGTGTGCCTGGCCGGCACGGGCGACCTGGTCGGCAACCTGTGGTTCCACGCCGAGCCGCCGGCCGAATGGCGTAGCTGCGAACTCGGCTACGTCTTCCATCCCGACCACTGCGGGCGCGGCTACGCCACCGAGGCGGTCCGCGCGCTGCTCGACACCGCGTTCGGTGACTGGGGGGTGCGACGGGTCACCGCGCGCTGCAACCCGGCCAACACCGCGTCCTGGCGGCTGCTGGAGCGGGTGGGGCTGCGGCGCGAGGGTCACCTGCTGGCTGCGGCGAGCTTCACCGACGACGAGCACGGCGACCCGATCTGGCACGACACCTACCTCTACGCAGTGCTCGCCTCCGAATGGGTGCCGTCGGGCTGACGGCCGCTCGCGGCGGTGACCAGCCGCTCCCCGATGGTGCGGGCCGCGTCCTGCAGTTCAGGGCCGGACACGATGGTGAACTCGACCGGCAGCGAGGCGAGCACCTCGGCGTACCAGTCCGGCGTGCTGGTCGTCCCGGTGAGCCGGCAGTTCGCCTCGTCGATCGCCTCAAGCCGTCCCACTGAGC
>JAEZGC010000224.1 GCA_023437345.1 Actinomycetes bacterium | reverse complement strand
GCCCCGGCCACCGACACCTGCTGGCCGACCACCGCGCGGACGGCTAGCTCGACCCCGTCTACATGCCCCGGAACGCGATGCCCCGGACGCCGTGCCAGCAGCGGCCCCAGCAGGGGGTCGCCGCCCAGCGCGCCGGACACGGCGGCCGGGTCGCAGTCGGCGTCCAGCAGCCGGCGGGTGCGTTCCACGGCGGCACCGAGGTCGCGCAGGTCGCCAAGCGCGAGCTCGGCAGTGACGGTCCCGACGCCGACCTCGGGCAGGGTAGGCAACTCGAGCCGGACGGTGCCCGGCGCGTGCGGCAGCGCGAGGGTGCGGGCGTACCAGCCGTCGCCGGCAGTCTCCACCCCCGGCAGCGTCCGCGCCGCCAGGAAGGCCAGCAACCCGGCACCGTCGAACGGGGTGCGGACGGCGAGCCGCACCCGGATGCTGCCCGGCACCGCGACCGGGCGGCCGCGCCGGCCCCGCAACTGGGTGGGGGTGACCGCGTAGACCTCGCGGACGGTGTCGTTGAACTGCCGGACGGAGGCGAAGCCGGCGGCGAAGGCCACGTCGGCGAAGCCCAGGTCGGTCGAGTCGATGAGGATGCGGGCGGTCTGGGCCCGCCGGGCCCGGGCCAGCGCCAGCGGCCCGGCGCCGAGCTCGGCGGTCAGCACCCGGGTGAGGTGCCGCGGGGTGTAGCCGACCCGGGCCGCCAGGCCGGGCACCCCCTCACGGTCGACCACCCCGTCGGCGATCAGCCGCATCGCCCGTCCCGCGGTGGTGGCGTTGACGTCCCAGTCCGGGCTGCCCGGCGTCGCGTCGGGGATGCACCGCTTGCAGGCCCGGTAGCCCGCGGCCTGCGCCGCCGCCGCGGTCGGGAAGAAGGTCACATTCGCCCGGTCCGGCGTCCGCGCGGGGCAACTGGGTCGGCAGTAGATGCCGGTCGTCGCCACCGCGGTGTAGAAGACGCCGTCGAACCGCCGGTCGCGCGAGGCCACCGCGCGGTAGCACGTGGCGGCGTCGGGGATCGGGCTCATGCCCCCATCCTGCCCCTGACCGGACGCAGTTACTAGCGGGAATCGGACAGCGCCGTGACCTGACCCGGCCGACGGCAGGGATCCTCTGCGTAGCTGTCGATCCGGGCCTTTCCCGTTCGACGCCTGGGTGAGAGGGTCGATCAGCGACCCCTACCTCAACCCAGGAGGACACCATGGCGAAGTTCATGCTCATCATGCGGGGCACCGACGAGAGCTACGCCGCCTACCGCGACCTGCCGTTCGAGGAGGTCATCGCGGCGATGGGCGCCTACAACGAGCAGATGATGAAGGCCGGCGTGCTGGCCGGCGGCGAAGGACTCGCGGAGGAGGCCGGGTGGTCGTCGACTTCAGCGGCGACACGCCCGTCGTGACCGACGGCCCCTACGGCGAGACGAAGGAGCTCTTCAACGGGTTCTGGATCCTCGAGGTCCCGACCATCGAGGAGGCTGCCGAATGGGCGAAGCGCGCGCCGCTCGGCGCCGGCAACAAGCTCGAGGTCCGTCGGGTGAGCGGGGTCGAGGACTTCCCGGCCGACAACGAGTGGATCGAGAAGGAGGTCGGCTGGCGCGAGCAGCTCGGCATCTGAGGTGGTGTGGTGGCCGGGACCCCGGGGGCCGCGCCCGACCGCGCGGCCTCCGCCCGCCGGGCGGTCGAGGCGGTGTGGCGGATCGAGTCGGCCCGGATCGTCGCCGCCCTCACGCGGTTCACCGGCGACTTCGGTCTGGCCGAGGACGTAGCGCAGGAGGCGCTCGCCGCAGCGCTGGCGCAGTGGTCGGCCGACGGGGTGCCGGGCAGTCCGGGTGCCTGGTTGATGACGACTGCGAAGCGGCGGGCAGTGGACGCCTTCCGGCGCCGGGAGCGGCTCGACGCCCGGCTCCCGATGCTCGCGCACGAGCCAGGGGAGGCCGCCGAGCCCTGGGACCCCGACACCATCGACGACGACGTGCTGCGGCTGGTGCTGGTGGCCTGCCATCCGGTGCTGCGCCGCGAGGCGCAGCTCGCGCTCACCCTGCGGGTGGTGGGCGGCCTCTCCTCGGAGCAGATCGCCCACGCCTTCCTCGTGCCGGTGGCAACCGTCCAGCAGCGGATAGTCCGGGCGAAGAAGACCCTTGCGGCCGCCGCCGTGCAGTTCGAGGTGCCGCCCCGGCAGGAGCTCCCGGGCCGGCTCGCCGCGGTGCTGCAGGTGCTCTACCTGATCTTCAACGAGGGCCATACCGCCAGCGCGGGGCCCGACTGGCTGCGGGTCGACCTGGCCATGGAGGGTCTTCGGCTGGCGCGGATGTTCGCCGAGCTCGTCCCGGCAGAGCCCGAGGCGCACGGCCTGGTCGCGCTGATGGAGCTGACGGCTGCCCGGTTCCCGGCGCGGGTGACCCCGGACGGCTCGCCCGTTCTGCTCGCCGACCAGGACAGGACCCGTTGGGACCGGAAGCTGATCGCCCGCGGGCGGCAGGCGCTGGCCAGGGCTGACCGGCTCGGACGGGGCCGCGGGCCGTACGGGCTGCAGGCGGCGATCGCCGAGTGCCACGCGGTGGCGGCTTCGATCGAGACCACCGACTGGGACCGCATCGTCGTGCTGTACGAAGCGCTCGGCCAGGTGGCGCCGTCGCCGGTCGTCGAGCTCAACCGGGCGGTAGCCGTGTCGATGGCCACCGGCCCGGCGAACGCGCTGCGGATCGTCGACCAGCTGGTCGCGTCCGGCGCGCTCGCCGGCTATCACCTGCTGCCCGGGGTCCGCGGCGAGCTGCTCGCGCGCCTGGGGCGTGATGCCGAGGCGCGCCTCGAACTCGAACGCGCGGCGCTGCTCACCGGCAACGAACGCGAGCGGGCGGTGCTGCAGGCCAAGCTCGACTCGCTCAGTGGCGGCAGTCGTCCGGATCGGTGACGGCCCGCCGACCGCCTCAGATGAAGATGATCTGTGCGCCCTCGGAGATCTCCATGAAGTCGGACGCGCTGATCACCGCCTCGACCCCCTCGTAGAGGTCGGCCTCGTTGAGCTGCATCATGTCGAAGGACATCCGGCAGGCCCACAGGTGGGCGCCCATCTCGACTATCTGGTCAAGCAGTTCGGGAACGGTGGGGATCTCCAGGTCGGAGATCTGCTTGCGCATCATCCGTGTCGCCACCGCCGTCATCCCCGGGACCGTCCCGAGCATCGACGGGATCGGCAGCTTCGGCGCTTGGGTGAGGTGCATCGCGGTGTTGCCGACCATGGTGAACTTCAGGTCCGCCATCCGCGCCCGGGAGATCATGTCGAAGCCCCAGAAGGTGAAGAACAGATGGGTCTCGATCCCCTCCCCGAGCGCGGCGTTGGCCAGGATCAGCCCTGGGTAGGCCATGTCGAGGTTCCCCTGCGAGCAGATGATGACCAGCTTTCGCTGGGTGCCCTGCTCAGGCAGCACGCAGTCCTCCCCGGCGAAGTCGGGGACTATCGGAGTCTCGATGGTGGTCATGGTGCCTCCTCAGACACAGCCCTTGGGTTTCGGCAGGCCGGCGACGTACGACATCTTCTTGGCCGGCTTGCCGGGGAACAGCGTGAACAGATCCTTGATCGGGAAGCCCCCGATGGTGCTGACCCGGCGCAGCGTCGCGGTCTCGCCGCGTCCGGCGTAGTCGGTGCGCAGGAAGCGCAGCACCGCCCAGTGCCGATCGGTCAGCTCCAGGCCGATCAGCCGGGCCAGTTCACCTCCCAGCTTCTCGTCCCACTGGTCGAACGCGACTAGGAAGCCCTCGTCGTTGACGTCGATGGGACGGCCCGAGATCAAGGTGGTGGGCACGGTTCCTCCTCAGAATTTCGGGATGATCGGGTTGGGCAGGACCGTCGCGGGGTCGGCAGTCGAGTCCACCCCCGGGCGGTCGACGTAGCCACCGGCCGGCGCGACGGCGGCCACCGG
>JAEZGC010000212.1 GCA_023437345.1 Actinomycetes bacterium | reverse complement strand
CGTCGCCGCCGCCCGTGAGGCGGGCCTCGGCGACGCGCTGATCGACCGGCTGTCGCTCAACCCCGCCCGGGTCGCAGCGATGGCTGACGGGCTGCGGGCGCTGGCCGGCCTGCCCGACCCCGTCGGGGTGGTGGTCCGGGGCTGGACCAACCCCAACGGCGTGCGGGTTCGCCAGGTGCGGGTGCCGCTCGGCGTGGTCGGCATCATCTACGAGGCGCGACCCAATGTCACAGCCGACGCGGCGGGGATCTGCCTGAAGTCGGGCAACGCGGCGCTGCTGCGCGGCTCGTCGTCGACCATCTCCTCCAACCGGGCGGTCACCGCCGCGCTGCACGCCGGGCTGGAGGCTGCCGGGCTCCCGGCTGCCGCCGTCCAGCTCGTGGAGGGCGACCGGAGCGTCACCGACCAGATGATGGCGGCACGCGGCCAGCTGGACGTCCTGATCCCGCGGGGCGGGGCCGGGCTGATCAACGCCGTCGTCTCGGGCTCGAAGGTGCCGGTGATCGAGACCGGGACCGGGAACTGCCACCTGTTCGTGGATGCCACCGCCGACCTCGACACCGCGCTGCAGATCCTGCTCAACGCCAAGACCCAGCGGCCCAGCGTCTGCAATGCGGTGGAGACCCTGCTGGTGCACGAGGCGGTGGCCGAGCGCTTCCTGCCGTCCGCGCTGGCGTCGCTGTCGGCGGCCGGGGTGACGGTCCACGGGACCCCGGAGGTAGCTGCCGCCGCCCCGGGCGTGGTGCCGGCCGGGCCCGACGAGTTCGACGGCGAGTACCTCTCCCTCGACCTGGCCGCCCGGGTGGTCGGCTCGCTGGACGAGGCCCTCGACCACATCAGGCAGCACACCACAGGGCATTCCGAGACGATAGTCACCCAGGACCGCCGCTCGGCCGACCGGTTCGTCGCCGAGGTGGACGCCGCCGCGGTGCTGGTGAACGCGTCCAGCCGGTTCGTCGACGGCGGCGAGTTCGGCTTCGGCGCCGAGATCGGGATCTCCACCCAGAAGCTGCACGCCCGCGGACCGATGGGCCTGGACGAGATGACGTCGACCAAGTACATAGTCGAGGGCGAGGGGCAGACCCGCGCCTGACCGGTCCCGCGCCGGGCCGGGTCGCTCGCCCGGCCGAGCGGCCCTCCCGTATGATCCGCGCATGCAGATCGATGTGACAGTGCCCCTGGTGGTCGGAGTCGTCACCTTCCTCAGCCTTGTCGCCGGGCTGGGCTTCGTCCGGCAGGTCGGGCACTTCAGGCCGCACGCCAAGACTGATGACTGAAACCCGGCTGGCGCTGCCCGACCCAGGGACGCGGCGGCTCCGGCTGGGAGTGATGGGCGGCACCTTCGACCCGATCCACCACGGTCACCTCGTGGCTGCCAGCGAGGTGCAGGCCCGGTTCAATCTCGACGAGGTGGTCTTCGTCCCGACCGGCGAGCCCTGGCAGAAGGCCGGACGCAAGGTCTCCCACGCCGAGGACCGCTACCTGATGACCACGATCGCCACCGCGTCGAACCCGCGGTTCTCGGTCAGCCGGGTGGACATCGTGCGACCCGGACCCACCTACACAGTCGACACCCTCACCGACATCAGGAGGCAGCGCGGCGCCGACTGGGACCTGTACTTCATCACCGGCGCGGACGCCCTCAGCCAGATCCTGACCTGGCGCGGCGCCGACCAGCTGTTCGACCTCGCCCACTTCGTGGGGGTGTCGCGTCCCGGTATCGCGCTGGGGCAGAGCGACATCACCCACCTCCCCAAGGACAAGGTGAGCCTGCTGGAGATCCCCGCCCTGGCGATCTCGTCGACGGCCTGCCGGGACCGGGTGGCCGCCGGGCTGCCGATCTGGTACCTGGTGCCGGACGGTATCGTGCAGTACATCGCCAAGCGCGGGCTCTACACCATCGACGAAGGACATTCATGACGGCAACCGACCACGCCATCTCGATAGCACGGCAGGCCGCCCAGGCCGCCCTCGATAAGTTGGCGCAGGATCCGGTTGCCTTCGATGTCTCCGAGCGGCTGGCGATCACCGACATCTTCCTGATCGTGACCGCCAGCAACGAGCGCCAGGTCGCCGCGGTGGTGGACGCCATCGAGGAGGCCCTGCTGAAGGCCGGGGTGAAGACGGTCCGGCGGGAGGGCGACCGGGAGAACCGGTGGGTGCTGATGGACTTCCTGGACACGGTGGTCCACGTGCAGCACGCCGAGGAGCGGGCGCTCTACGCCCTGGAGAGGCTGTGGCGGGACTGCCCGCGCATCGACCTGGGTCTGCCGGGTCACCCTGCCGACCCGGCATGACGGCCCGGCTGGTCGTCCTGCTGCGTCACGGCGTGACCGAGTGGAATGCCGGCCGCCGGTTCCAGGGCCACGCCGACATCCCGCTCAGCCCGGACGGCGTCCGCCAGGCCCGGGCGGCTGCGGCGGCTCTGGCCGGTTACGGCCCGGGCCGGGTGCTGACGTCCGACCTGTCGCGGGCAGCGGCAACGGCGCAGATCGTCGCCGAGGCCGCCGGGGTGGCCGCCGAGCCGGACCCGCGGCTGCGGGAGGTCGACGTCGGGTCTTGGGCGGGGCTCGACCTCGACACGATCGCGGAGGTGGAGCCCGACTTCTGGCCCGCGATCCGGGAGGGACGCGACTTCCGCCGCTCACCCGAGGGCGAGACGGCCACCGAGGCGGGACAGCGGGTCGCGCACGCGGTGGCCGGCTATGCCGCCGGTGATGCCGAGGTGCTGGTGGTGGTCGGCCACGGGCTCTCGCTCGGGGTGGCTGCCTTCCTGCTGATCGGCCTTGACTACAGTCACGCGCGGCGGTTCGGCGGCCTGCTCAACTGCGGGTGGATCGAGCTGGAGCCGGGAAAGCGGCACTGGAAGCTGCGGGCCTACAACCGGGTCGCCCCGGACATGGTCCTCAGCTGAACCGCAGGTTCGTGTACTCGGTCACGGCGAGCGTGACTGTCGCCTTGCGGGAGGTGAACACCCGAAGCTTGCCGCCGTTGCCGACCGGCACCCGCGCCCACACGGTCTTTGTGCCCTTGGGTAGCTTCACCCGCACGCTGGAGGACACCGGGGAGTCGGATGCGCCGAGCGAGATGTAGCCCTTCCCTGGCCCCTTGCTGACGCTGATCCTCACCCTGACGGTGTCGAGCATGCCGAGCTTGCCCCACGGCACCGCGGTGCCCATCACCTTGGGGTACTTGCGCTTGTTCGCCTTGTAGGTGGCCTTCTTCGCCACCGTGACGGCCTTCGGCAGCTTGGTGACTACTGTGTCGGGGGTCGGGTCGAGGTTGATCCTGCCGGCGAGCAGCAGCTCTCGGGTCAGCGTCGGGGTGTCGGAACTCAGTCCCTGCAGCCGGCCGCCGAAGTGGATCGAGGAGGCCCGCAGCTGGGCGTCGGTGAGCTCCCACGGCACCGCGTCCATGCCCTTGGCCTTGATGTACTTCAGCAGGTTGGCGGGACTGTCCTTTGCCTTGATGCCGAACCCGTCGGCGCCCAGTGACGCTGCCAGCCGGACGCGGCCCAGGTCCATCGGCTTGTTGTCCAGGCCCACCACCCGGATCTTCGGCGCGAGCTTGCGGATGGTGGGAAGCGTGGTCGCCCACCGGAAGCTCAGGATGGAGGCCCGGTCGAGCAGGCTGTGCTTCTTGAGCAGCTTGATCGCGCGCTCCATGTAGAGCCGCTCGCCGGAGGCGGGCTGGCCCGAGTACGTCTTGACGTCCAGTTCGATGCGGACGTCGGACGGGCCCACCACCTCGGCGAACTCGTCGAAGGTGGGGATGGGGACCGTGTACTCCCCGGCGAGGTCCTGGCAGCGGACTTCCCGCACCTGGGCAAGGGTCAGCTGGCGGAGTCGATGGCCGGCGTGGCTGCAGCGCGCCGGCAGGGTGTCGTTGTGGCTCATCACGCCGTGACCGTCGCTGGTGAACAACAGATCGGTCTCGATGACGTCGAAGCCCTGCTCGACGGCGTGGCGGTAGGCCTCCAGCGAGTTCTCGGGTGCCTCCAGCGCCCCGCCCCGGTGCGCCACGATGACGAACCGGACGCCCTTGGCGTTGTTGTGCGGCGGGCCGGCCTCGCCGACGGTGACGGCGGGAGCCGACGGCGGTGAGGCGCCGAGCAGCAGCGCGGCCGCGGCGGTGATCGCCGCCGCCCGCCGCAGCAGTGAGGGTGCTGTGCGGGGACCGGAGGTGGGCACGTCGCGTCCCTTCGTCGGGGGTCGAGGGTCGGTGAGCGCCCAGCCTAACCCGGGTGGGTCGCCGATTTCCCTCCGGGGCCGGGGTTGACTACAATCGGGACCCGTCGCACAGACGCGGGGCTATGGCGCAGTTGGTAGCGCGCTTCCATGGCATGGAAGAGGCCACGGGTTCGAATCCCGTTAGCTCCACCTAGTCAGAGGCACATTCG
>JAEZGC010000160.1 GCA_023437345.1 Actinomycetes bacterium | reverse complement strand
GGCCTACCAGGCGATCCGGGCCGGCATCCTGGGGGGCGAGCACGCTCCCGGCTCGATGCTGGGGGAGGAGGCGCTGGCCGGCCGGATCGGGGTGAGCCGGACGCCGGTGCGGGCCGCGCTGGTCCGGTTGCAGGACGAGGGTTGGATCACGGTCTACCCCAAGCGCGGCGCCCTGGTCCGCGGCGTCGACGACCGGATGGTCACCGAGCTGGCCCAGGCCCGGCTGGTCCTGGAGTCCTCGGCGGTGCAGCTCGCCTCCGCCCCGGACCGATCCGCCCTGGCCCAGCAGCTGACGGCCGGGATCGAGGCGCAGCGCGAGGCGCTGGCCGCGTCCGACCTGCGGGGGTTCGTCGAGCTGACGGTCGCCTTCCACCGCAGCTTCGTCGAGGTCGCCGGCAACCGCGTCCTACTGGAACTCAACGACCGGCTCGCCGACCGGCAACGGTTCCTGCTGATCAGCCTGGGCGAGCAGCTGCTGGGCCGCGCGGAGGCAACGGTCGCCGAGCACCTCCGGCTGGTCGCCACGCTCGCCGAGCCGGCAGCCTTCGTCGGCGAACTCCGGGCCCACCTCGTCGGGACGCACGGGGCCGACCTGCCGCGGCTGCTGTCGGCGCTGTAGCGGTCAGCCTGCCGGGCGGGTGCCGAAGCGGTCGGCGACCAGTCCGGCGGCGGCCTGCGCGACCCGTTCGGCATTGCGTCCATCGGTGAAGGTGTGGAACCGGGCAGCCAGTCGGCGGCTGTGCGCCCCGGCCGCCGCGTGGCGCCCCGGGTCGCTGAAGAGGCCGTCAAGGGCGGCGAGCGCCTCGGGCCAGGTGCTCGCCCACTCACCGCCGGAGAGCTCTTCGAAGTCGACGTACAGCCCCCGGGTGCGCCGGTACCGCTCCAGGTCGGGGGCGAGCAGGACCACCGGACGCCCGGTCACCGCATAGTCGACCAGGATCGAGGAGTAGTCGGTCACCAGGGCCGCCGCCCCCCACAACAACGGCATCGACTCGGGCTGCACGCTCGGCGGCAGCAGCCGCACCCGGTGGGAGTCGCGGCAGTAGGCGCCGACCCCCAGCGGGTGGGGACGGATCACCAGCACCAGGTTGTGGCGCTCGCAGAACTCCTCGATCAGCTCCCACTCCGCATCCGACGGGATCGCCGGGTCGGGTGCGCCATCGCGCCAGGTGGGGGCGAACAGCACCACGCGGGCGTCCCCGAGGTCACCCAGGCGGCGCGTCAGCAGTTCCCGGGCGGCGGCGGTGAGCTCGTCCGGCTCGCCGTCGAAGAGCAGGTCGGTGCGGGGCTCGCCGAGCACCCGAACCCGGTCATCGGTGAGGTGGAAGGCGCTTCGCATGAACGGCTGGAAGAGCGGGGAGGACACCGGGATGAGTGAGATCCGGCGGGTGCCCAGCCGGTAGGCCCAGCGGGTGAGCGCGGTCATTCCGGGGATCCGGCCCAGGGCGCCGGCGCCGACCACGGCGGGGGAGTCGGCGTGCAGCTTCTTCAGCGGGGCGCCGTGCCACAGCTGGACGATCACCGCTCCGCTCACCCCGTACCGGTTCACGTCGCCGAAGCCGTGGGTGACCGCCACCAGCCCGGCCCGCAACGTCGCGTCCAGCCCTTCCCGGCTGTCGCGGGGCAGGACGTGGTCGAAGCCGGCGGCGCGGGCCTCGGCCGCCTCCGCCTCCGAGCCGGCGAGCCAGGTCAGGGTCGGGGGGTCGGGGAGTTCGCGGGCCGCGCGGGCGAAGGCGAGGGCGCCGTCGGCCACTCCGAAGGCGGAGCCGATCACCCAGTGCCCCGGGTCGCGGACGACCGTCCGGGCCCGCAGGCTGCCGAGCAGGTAACGGGGTGCGGCGAGCAGCTTGCGCAGGTTTCCGGACGCGAAGCTGTAACCCGCCGATGCCATGGCAGTGGACGCTACCACCCGGGCGGGGACCGGCAGCGCCGAGGGCGGGGTCGCGGAAGGACGGTCACGTGGCCGGAGGACCGTCCCCGTGTGCCGGAGGACCGTCCCCCTGTGCGGGAGAACCGTCCCCCTGTGCGGGAGAACCGTCCCCCTGTGCGGGAGAACCGTCCCCGTGTGCTGGAGGACCATCCCCGGGTTCGGGCGCCCCGACGCCGCTCCCGTAGACTGCTGGCACCCTAGGAAAGGAGCCGAATGGACACGATCATCGGCAACATCCTGCTGATCTTCCTGTTCATTCTGATCGGTGGCGTCTTCGCGGCCGCCGAAATGGCGCTGGTCTCGCTGCGCGAGAGCCAGCTCAAACAGCTGTCGGTGCGCGGCAAGCGCGGCCGGACGGTCGCCGAACTCAGCGCCGATCCGAACCTCTTCCTCTCGGCGGTTCAGATCGGTGTCACGCTGTCCAGCTTCCTGTCGGCGGCCTTCGGTGGCGCGCTGCTGTCCGACGCCTTCGCCGCGGTGCTGGTCGGCTGGGGTCTGATGCCGGCTGTGGCGGGACCGCTCGCGCTGGTGCTGATCACCATCCTGATCTCCTACTTCTCGATAGTGATCGGCGAGCTGACCGCCAAGCGGCTGGCGATGCAGCGGGCCGAGAGCTTCGCCATGACGCTCGGACCGCTGGTCAAGGCGATCGCCACGATCACAAGGCCGGTGATCTGGTTCCTCGGGGTGTCCACCAATGCGCTGGTCCGGGTGCTCGGCGGCGACCCGACAGCCGGCCGCGGCGAGGTGACCGACGAGGAGCTGCGCACCATGGTCGGCTCCTCGACCACGCTGGGCGACGAGGAGCGCCAGATCGTGGACGAGGTGTTCTCCGCCGGCGGGATCAGCCTGCGTGAGGCGATGATCCCGCGCACCGAGGTCGACTTCCTGAGCGGCGACCTGCCGGCCTACCAGGCGCTGCTCGAGGTGCAGGGCGGGTCCCACAGCCGCTACCCGGTGACCGGTGAGAACTCCGACGACGTGCTCGGCTTCGTCCACCTGCGCGACCTGGTCGGGCTGGACGCGGCCGCCGCGACGGGTCCGATCAGCCGGCTGGCGCGTCCGGTGGCCTCGTTGCCGCAGAGCATGAGGATACTGCGGGCGCTGACCGAGATGCGCCAGTCCAAGGCGCACCTGGCGATAGTCCGCGACGAGTACGGCGGCACAGCCGGCATCGTCACCATCGAAGACCTGATCGAGGAACTGATCGGCGAGATCACCGACGAGTTCGACGCCGAGGCGGCCGGCAGCCTGGCCAACACCGACTCCTCCGTCGACCTGGACGGGCTGATGACGCTGGCCGCCTTCGCCGACGAGTTCGGTTTCGTGCTGCCCGAGGGCCCCTATGACACGGTGGCCGGCTACCTGATGGCCCAACTGGGCACCCTGCCGCAACTCGACGACGCCTGCGAGGCAGTCCTCGAGCCGGCGGACCCGGACGGGACCGGCCCGGCGCGCCTCGAGTTCCGGGTGACCGAGCTGGACGGCCGCCGCGCCGCGCGGGTCCGGCTCACGAACCTCGGTGCGCCCGCCGCCGAAGGCGCCGCGGGGCAATAGTCTGCTCGCTGTCCCCACTCCCGGGAGGCCCCGTGAACCAGCAGGACCCCGACGGCTCCGCACTGCTCACCTCGAGTGAGGTTGGCGGGCTGATCGAGGCTGCCATCGGGCACGCCGGGGGGACCCTGGTGAGTTGGGCGCTGGACCACGTGGACGCCAACCCGCCGCACTCCACCACCGCCACGTACTCGGCCGTCGTCGACTGGCCCTACGGCCGGCGCGAGGAACTGCTCGGCGTCAGCGCGCGGGCCTCCGGGCCGGCAGCCAGCGACGCCGCCGCCGAGATCTTCGCCGACGGCGAGCGCGAGGTGGCGGTCTGGCTCTACCCGCAGGACCCCGACCTGCCGGGGCTGGCCCGCGCCGCCTACGCCGAGTCGATGGCCCAGGTGTGCAATGCCCACGACGTCTTCTCCCGGCCGGTCACCCCGGCCGATCTGGACCTGCAGATGGTGGGCTACCGGCCGCGCCGGCGCGCGGTGGTGCGGGTCGCGTCCAGCACCGGCGAGGTGGTGTACGTCAAGGTGCTGCGGCAGCGGCTGTTCGACGACGTGGTGGGCCGCCACCGGCTGCTCGCCACCGCCGGCGTCCCGGTCGCCCCGATCGCCGCAGCCACCGAGGACCACCTGCTGGTGCTGCGGGAACTGCCCGGCACCCCGCTGGCGCGGGCGATCTTCGAGCCGCAGGACCCCTGCCGGGCCGAGGACCTGATCACCCTGCTCGACTCGCTGCCCGCCAGCGTCAGCCACCTCGAGCGCCGGCCGCCGTGGAGCGAGGCAGTCGAGCACTACGCGGTGATGGTCAGCCGGGCGGCGCCGGCCCTCGAGCCGCGGCTGGGCCGTCTGGTCACCGCCATCCAGCAGGGGATCGCGGCGCTCCCGCCTGGGTACGAGGCGACCCACGGCGACTTCCACGAGGGCCAGCTGCACGTCGCTGACGGACGGGTCTGCGGCCTGCTCGACGTCGACACGATAGGCCCCGGCCACCGGGTGGACGACCTTGCCTGCCTGGTCGCGCACCTGTCGACCATCCAGCGGATGAACCCGGCCCAGGAGGCCCGCGTCCACCAGCTCGTCAGGGACTGGGTGCCGGTCTTCGACACCCGGGTCGACCCGACCCAGTTGCGGCTGCGGGCCGCCGCCGTGATCATCTCGCTGGCGACCGGGCCGTTCCGTGGGCAGGAGCCGGACTGGGAGCGGGAGACAGCCACCATGGTCCGCTCGGCGGAAGCGCTGGTCCAGCAGGTGAGCTGATCGGGCAGATCGGGGACTTTTTGGTCTGACCTTACTCGCGGGCCGGTCCCGCAACGATAGGCTGAGCGCCATGACCGATACCCCACTGCTCCTTGCCGGGGACTTCGCTGAGCCCACCCGCGAGGATTGGGACGCCGAGGTGCTGAAGGTTCTCAACCGCCGGCGCCCCGAGGGCAAGGAACTCACCATCGACCAGGCGATGGCCCGACTGCGCACCAGGACAGTCGACGGCCTCACCATCGAGCCGCTCTACACCCACACCGACCGGGCCCTTGGGCACCCCGGTGTCGAGCCGTTCACCCGCGGCACGCTGGTCAAGACCAGCCCGATGACCACCTGGGACATCCGCCAGCTGCACGAGGACCCCGACGTCGAGGTCACCCGCCAGGCGGTGCTGAGCGACCTCGAGCGCGGCGCCAGCTCGCTGTGGCTGAGGGTCGGCAGCGACGCGATCAGCGCCGACGCACTGTCCGCGGTGCTGTCGGGGGTGCAGCCCGACCTCGCGCCGATCTCGGTGAGCAGCGCCGAGGATCAGGTCGCCGCCGCGAAGGCGCTGGTGGCGTACTGGAAGAGCTCCGGTGCCCGGCACCCGCGCGGCAACCTCGGCCTGGACGCCCTCGCGCTGGCCGCCCGCACCGGCGAGCCCGCCGACCTGGGCGCCCACGCCAAGTGGGTCAGCGCCGCGCTGGCCGAGCTGCCGGCCGTCCGCGCGCTGACCGTCGACGTGCTGCCCTACGACCAGGCCGGTGCCGGGGACGTCGACCAGCTCGCCTTCGCCATCGCCACCGGTGTGGCCTACCTGCGCGACCTCGAGGCGGCCGGGATCTCTCCGGCGGACGCCTTCGGCCAGATCGCCTTCCGGGTCTCTGCCAACGCCGACCAGTTCCTCACCATCGCCCGGCTGCGCGCGCTGCGCCGCCTGTGGGCCCGGGTGGGCGAGGTCAGCGGGGTGCCGGCCGGTTCCCGCGGCGCCGTCCAGCACGCCGTCACCAGCTGGCGGATGATCACCCGCGACGACCCGTGGGTCAACCTGCTGCGCGGCACGATCGCCACCTTCGCAGCCGCCGTCGGCGGCGCCGAGATCATCACCTGCCTGCCGTTCGACGCGGCGCAGGGGCTGCCCGACGAGTTCAGCCGCCGGATGGCGCGCAACACCCAGCTGGTGGCGGCCGAAGAGGCCAACATCGCCAGGGTGTCCGACCCGGCCGGTGGCGCCTGGTTCGTCGAGTCGCTGACCGACCAGCTCGCCGCGAAGGCGTGGGAGCAGTTCCAGGCGCTGGAGGCACGCGGCGGCATGGTCGAGGCGCTCGCCTCCGGCGCGGTCGCCGACATGGTCGCCGCCACCTCCGCCGAGCGGTCGGCCCGGATCGCCACCCGCAAGCAGCCGATCACCGGCGTCAGCATGTTCCCGAACCCGGCCGAGGAGCCGCTCGCGGTCCGGCCGCGTCCGGCGGCCCCGGAGCGGGCCGGCCTGCCGGCGCACCGCGACTCGGAGGTCTTCGAGTCGCTGCGCGACCGGGCCGCCGCCGCCGATCCCAAGCCTGCCGTCTTCCTGGCCTGCCTGGGCGCCCGGCGCGACTTCGGCGCGCGGGAGATGTTCGTCACGGCCCTGCTGGGTGTCGGCGGGATCGCCGCCCCGACCAGCGAGGGCGGCAGCCCGCAGGAGATCGCCGACAAGGCGGTGGCCTCCGGTGCCCGCCAGGTGATCCTGTGCTCCTCGGCCAAGGTCTACGCCGCCGAGGCCGTCGAGGTGGCCCGGGCCCTGAAGGAGGCCGGCGTGCCGACGGTGTTCATCGCCGGCCGCAAGACCGAGACCGGCGCGCAGGACGTCGACTCGGTGATCGACGGCGAGGTGTTCGACGGCATGGACGTCGTCGCCTTCCTCGAGCAGACGATGGACCGGATTGGAGTGGCGAAGTGAGCATCCCCAGCTTTGAGGGCATCGACCTGGGGGCGTCCGCCCCGCCGGCCGATTCGGCAGCCCGGTTCCAGGCCCTGCTGCAGGAGTCCCCGCTGTACAGCGAGGGCTGGCAGACCCCCGAACACATCCTCGTCCCGCCGATGTACGACGAGTCGGCCTACGCCGACCTCGACTTCCTCGGCACCTACCCGGGCATCCCGCCCTTCCTGCGTGGTCCGTACGCCACCATGTACGTCAACCAGCCGTGGACCATCCGGCAGTACGCCGGGTTCTCCACCGCCGAGGAGTCGAACGCCTTCTACCGGCGCAACCTTGCCGCCGGCCAAAAGGGCCTGTCGATCGCCTTCGACCTGGCTACCCACCGTGGCTACGACTCCGACCATCCCCGGGTGACCGGTGACGTCGGCATGGCAGGGGTCGCGATCGACTCGATCCTCGACATGCGCCAGCTGTTCGACGGCATCCCGCTGGACCAGATGAGCGTCTCGATGACCATGAACGGCGCTGTGCTGCCCGTCCTGGCGCTGTACGTGCTGGCCGCCGAGGAGCAGGGGGTGAAGCCGGAACAGCTCGCGGGGACCATCCAGAACGACATCCTCAAGGAGTTCATGGTCCGCAACACCTACATCTACCCGCCGGCGCCGTCGATGCGGATCATCTCCGACATCTTCGCGTTCACCAGCGCGAACATGCCGAAGT
>JAEZGC010000152.1 GCA_023437345.1 Actinomycetes bacterium | reverse complement strand
GGGGCGCCCGGCGCCCGCCGCGGGTGGGGGGGGGGGCGGGCCGCCCAAGGCGCGCCCCCGTCCGGCAGTGGTCCGCAACCCGGAGCCGATCCCGGCCGCCCCGCGTCCGGCCCCGGCCCAGCCCGATGCCGAACCGGTGGCCCCCCGGCCCGCCCCGTCGCCTGCCGCGCCGTCCGCGCCGGTCGGTGCCGACGACGACCTGGATGTCCCCGACTTCCTGAAGTAGGCAGGTGTTCGCGTTCCGCAACGATCCCGGCGCCGGTGGCGCCGGGATCGCCTTCTGCGACGCCGTCACGCCGTCCGGACATCTCGATCTTGCCGACCGGGCCGGCGGGCCGGCCCCCGACTGGCGGCTGGTCGAGACGGCACTGGGCGTGCCGGTGCTGCACCCGCGCCAGGTCCACGGCACGCGCGTGCTCACCGTCGCGCATGACACCGACCCTGCCGTGTGCGCTGCCACCGAAGCCGATGCGCTGGTGACCGTCGACCGCGGCCTCGGGGTGGCGGTGCGGGTGGCTGACTGCCTGCCCGTGCTGCTGGCCGACCCCGGCGCCGGTGTGGTCGGGGCCGCCCATGCCGGACGGGTGGGCCTGGCGGCCGGGGTGCTGCCCGCCACGCTGGCAGCGATGGCTGCCCTCGGCGCCGAACGCGTGACCGCCTGGATCGGCCCGCACATCTGCGGCAGCTGCTACGAGGTCCCCGAGGCGATGCGCGAGCAGGTGTCAGCCGGCCTGCCGCGGGCCTGGGCCACCACCTCCTGGGGGACTCCCGCCCTCGACCTGGGGGCCGCTGCGGGCCACCAACTCGAGGCTGCCGGCTGCCATGTGGTGAGCGTCGGTGCCTGCACCCGGGAGACCGCCACCCTGCACTCCCATCGCCGCGACGCCGCGGCGGCCGGACGCCAGGCGGGGATCGTCTGGCTGCCGGGCTAGGCGACAGAGGGGATCAGCGCGTGGGCGGTGGCTTCTCCCGGCCGAGCAGGCTGCGGAAGAACGTCATGACAGCGTGGATGATCGGGCCGAGCATGGCGGCTCCCTCCCCAAGGGTGCGG
Source organism: Actinomycetes bacterium (assembly GCA_023437345.1). Lineage (GTDB taxonomy): Bacteria > Actinomycetota > Actinomycetes > Propionibacteriales > Propionibacteriaceae > Propionicimonas. Next base: position 10,906 of record JAEZGC010000152.1, on the reverse strand, counting down.
CGGCACCCTCGCCAGTGGTGGGATGCTACCGCCTGCAGGCCTGCCGCGGGAGGGGCCGCTGCCGCGTGTCGCCCGCCCCCGTCCCCACCGCCCGGCTAGCCTTTTCCCAGAGTCTGTGACGAGGGGCGTGAAATGGCTGACCGGTTGAAGAAGGCCGCCGTGTGGTTGGGTCTGGTGTCGGACCACGACTACACCGAGGCCGACCAGGGCGTCGAGGACATCACCGAAGAGGTGTCCCCGCGCGGGTCCGCCCCGGCCACCGTGACCGAGCTGGAGAGTCGCCGGCCGGTGCAACCCGCGCCGCGGGTCGCCGACCTGAGCCGCATCATCACCGTCCACCCCCGCACCTACAACGAGGCCCGCACGATCGGGGAGAACTTCCGAGACGGCATCCCGGTCATCATGAACCTCTCCGAGATGGAGGACTCCGACGCCAAGCGGCTGGTCGACTTCGCCGCCGGGCTCATCTTTGGCCTGCATGGCAGGATTGAACGCATCACCAGCAAGGTGTTCCTGTTGTCACCGCAGAACGTCAACGTGGCGGCTGAGGACAAGGAACGGATCGCGGGTGGGTTCTTCAACCAGTCGTGAGCAGGGGGAGGCCGGGGCGTGGTCGGTACGGTTGTCGGCTTCCTGATCTGGCTCTACCTGATGATCCTCACGGCTCGCGCCGTGCTGTCGCTGGTCCCGTTTTTCGTCAGGGACTGGCAGCCCCGCGGCACGGTGCTCGTGCTCGCCGAACTCGTCTACACCCTGACCGACCCGCCGCTGCGCCTGCTGGGGCGTGTGCTGCCGCCGGTCAAGGTCGGCGGCCTCCAGCTCGACCTGGGATTCCTCCTGCTGTTCATGTCATTGTCGATAGCCATGCGGGTGGTCCCGGCCGTCCTCTAGCAAGCTCCGAACCCGTACTTGAGAGTCGCGCGGGAGGCTGAGAGTTTCTTGGACTGGCGCGCAGCCCTGCACTAGCCTGAATCCGAATCGCCCCGCCGGCCACCGGTCGACGCGACAGTAACAAACCATGAGGTGGACGATGACCCTGACCCTCGAGCAGGTCCGACAGACCCGCTTTCACCTGGCTCGGCGCAACGGCTACGAGCCGGTCGATGTGGATAACTTCGTCGACAAGGTGGAGGCGACGCTCTCCCAGCTGACCGAGGAGAACGAGACCCTCAAGCAGCAGGTCGACGCGCTGAGCTCCAGCGAGCCGTCCAGCATCTTCGTGCCCAGCGATTCCGGCGACTCCGAAGGCCTGCGCCAGGAGTTGCAGTCCCGCCAGGGCGAGCTCGACTCGGTCCGCGGTGAGCTCGACGGGTTGCGCGGGGAACTCAACGCCCGCGCCGACGAGCTGCAGCGGCTGCAGGCCGAACTCGCCGCCCGTGACCGCCACATCGAGGCGCTGAACGGTGAGCTGTCGCGGCTGCAGCAGCCCGCCGCCGAGGGCGAGGCGCCCAAGGCCGCCGTCGAGAACATTGTCGTCACCTCCTCCGCAGACGCCTCGCCGGCGGTCGCCCGCCTGCTGCAGATGGCCACCGAGCAGGCCGAGCGCCTGGTCGGGGAGTCCCAGGTCGAGGCCCAGCGGATGGTCGGGGAGGCCCGCGCCGAGGCAGAGACGGTGATCGACAACGCCAACAAGAAGGCCCACGAGACGCTGACCGACGCGCGCACCCGCGCCGACCGGATCGAGTCCGAGGCCCGGGTCAACGCCGAGCGGGTCACCAGCGAGGCGCTCAACCGTTCCGATGCCGTCAACGCAGAGGCCGACCGCCGCCGGGAGGAGCTGTTCACCCAGCTCGAGCAGGACCGCGACGTGCTGCGCGCCAAGGTCGACAAGCTGCGCCAGTTCGAGAGCAGCTTCAGGTCCAACCTCACCGCGCAACTCCACAACCACATCAAGGTCCTTGAGGAGTCGGTCATCGAGCCGTCCGACCGTCCGGAGATCCTCGACGAGCCGGCCGCCCAGTCGCCCACCCCGCGGCTGGACGCGCTGCTGGGCGAGTAACCCGGGCCCTCGCCAACAAGCCCGGCCGGCGGTCAGACGGGCCCCGTCCGGCACAGCATGGAAGCACCCCCGGCGCGCTGCGCCGGGGGTGCTTCGGTGTCGCGTGGCAGGTGGTACTCTCCCTGCTCAAGCATGAGCAAGGAGCGCAGGTTCGATGGCAAATCCCCGCCGCAGTAACGCCGCCGAGGCGGTGCACGCGAATCCCGCTGCCTTCCCGGTGGCCGAGGGTGAGGATCCCTGGACCGAGGAGGAGGTCGAGGAGGTCCGGCAGGAGCTGCTCTCCGACATCAAGCGGATGGAGCGGGCCATCGAGGTTGCCGAGGCGGGCCTGGCCGACCTGTTCGAGGACGGCTCGGACGGCGCCGGTCGCGACCCCGCCGACGTCGGCTCCTCCAACTTCGAGCGCGACCAGGAGATGTCGCTGGTGCAGAACGCGCGCGACATGCTGGAGCAGGCCCAGCTGGCCTACCGGCTGTTCGAGTCCGGCCAGTACGGCACCTGCGAGTCGTGCGGCAACCCGATCGGCAAGGACCGGCTCCAGGTCTTCCCGAGGGCGACGCTGTGCATCTCCTGCAAGCAGCGGGAGGAACGGCGATAGCGGTCAAGGAAGGCGTCGCCACGAACCGGGTGCTGCGGCTGCGGTTGCTGGCGGTGGGCATCGCGGTGGTCGGCATCGTCCTCGACCAGATCACCAAGTCGCTGGCGATCGAGCACCTCGACCCCACCCGTCCGATCCCGCTGGTGGACGGCGTCCTGCTGCTGCAACTGATCCGCAACCCGGGGGCCGCGTTCAGCATGGGTGAGGAATTCACCGTCGTGCTGACCTGCATCGCGATAGTGGCCCTGGTCGCGGTCAGCGGGTGGCTGCTGCCGAAGGTGCGGCACCTCGGCTGGGCGATCGCCACCGGCTGCCTGCTGGCCGGGATCGTGGGCAACCTGATCGACCGGCTGTTCCGCGAGCCTGCGCCGTTCCGCGGCCACGTCATCGACTTCCTGCAGGTGCCGCACTTCGCGATCTTCAACGTGGCCGACATGTTCATCACCGCGGCCGCCGTGCTGGTGATCTGGCTGTCGATGATCACACAGGTGACGATGGCCGGGGTCAGCCTCAAACGCGTCCGCGATGCCTAGCGTCTGGCTGGTCCCCGACGGCCTCGACGGTGAGCGGGTGGACGCCGCCGCCGCACGGATCACCGGGCTCGCCCGCAGCCGCGTGGAGGCACTGGCCGCGCAAGGATCCGTCTGGGTGAACTCCCAGCCGGTGGGCAAGTCGCACAGGTTGCGGGCCGGCGACCTGCTCGAGGTGGAGATCCCCACCGAGCCGCGGCTGAAGGTGGTGCCGCAGGAGGTGGCCGGGATCTCCATCGTCCACGACGACGCCGACATCGTGGTGGTCGACAAGCCGGCCGGGGTGGCCGCGCACCCGAGCCTCGGGTGGGACGGCCCGTCAGTGGTGGAGCACCTCGCCGCGGCCGGGTTCCGGATCTCGACCTCGGGCGCGGCCGAGCGGCAGGGCATCGTCCAGCGGCTCGACGTCGGCACGTCGGGGTTGATGGTGGTCGCCAAGAGCGAACCGGCGTACACCGCGCTGAAGCGGGCCTTCAAGGCGCGGACTGTGCGCAAGGTCTACCACACCCTGGTCCAGGGCCACCCCGACCCTTTCGAGGGCACCGTCGACGCCCCGATCGGACGCCACCCCGGCGCCGAGTACAAGATGGCTGTGGTCGCCGGCGGGCGCCACTCGGTGACGCACTACCGGATGCTGGAGGCGTTCACCGCCGTGACGCTGCTCGAGGTCCACCTGGAGACCGGGCGGACCCACCAGATCCGGGTTCACATGCAGGCCATCCGGCACCCCTGCGTGGGCGACCCCACCTACGGCGGCGACCCGGTGCTGGCCGCCCGGCTCGGCCTGGAGCGGCAGTGGCTGCACGCCGTCGAGTTGGGGTTCACCCACCCCGGGACCGGGGAGTGGGTGGACTTCAGGTCGGGCTACCCCGCCGACCTCGAGCACGCGCTCGCGCTCGTGGAGCAGTGAAAAGGGGCCATCCGGCGCAGCCCCTTGTAAGGTCAAGGCGTGCGTAGAGCGAAGATCGTGTGCACGATCGGCCCGGCAACCGACTCCCCGGAGAAGATCGTCGAACTAGTCAGGGCGGGCATGAACGTCGCCCGCCTCAACATGAGCCATGGCGACCACGTCCTGCATGCCAAGCGGGTGAAGTGGGTCCGCGACGCGGCCCGGATCGTCGGCCGGCCGGTCGGCATCTTCGCCGACCTGCAGGGGCCGAAGATCAGGCTGGAGACCTTCGAGGACGGCCAGGCCGTCCTCGAACCGGGAGCCCGGTTCACCATCACCACCGAGGACGTCGTCGGCACCGCCGAGCGGGCGGGCACCACCTTGAAGACGCTCACCGCCGACGTCAGCCCCGGCGACCAGATCCTGATCAACGACGGCGCCATTGTGCTGCGCGCCCTCGAAGTCACCGACACCGACGTCGTCACCGAGGTCGTGGTCGGCGGCGTCGTCTCCGACCACAAGGGCATCAACCTGCCGGGGGTCGCGGTCAGCGTCCCGGCGCTGTCGGAGAAGGACGAACGGGATCTGAGGTTCGCGCTGCGCCACGAGGTCGACATGGTGGCGCTGTCCTTCGTCCGCTCGCCGGACGACATCGAGCCGGTCCAGCGGGTGATGGCCGAGGAGGGCCGAAAGGTCCCGGTGATCGCCAAGCTGGAGAAGCCCCAGGCGATCGACAACCTCGGCGCGATCATCGACGCCTTCGACGCGTTCATGGTCGCCCGCGGCGACCTGGGTGTGGAATTGCCGCTGGAGGACGTCCCGCTGGTCCAGAAGCGCATCATCGACGCCGCCCGCCGGTGGGCAAAGCCGGTGATCGTCGCAACCCAGATGCTGGAGTCGATGATCACCTCGCACCGTCCGACCCGGGCGGAGGCGTCCGATGTCGCCAACGCGGTGCTCGACGGCGCGGACGCGGTCATGCTCTCGGGGGAGACCGCGGTCGGCGACTACCCGATCGAGTCGGTCGGCGTGATGGCACGGATCATCGAGAAGACCGAGAAGGACGGACTGGCGCAGATCCGGCGGCTCGACTGGGACCCGCACACCACCTCAGGGGTGATCTCCAAGGCCGCCATCGAGGTGGCCGAGCGGACCGGGGCCAAGTACCTTGCCGCGTTCACCATTTCGGGTGACACACCGCATCGCCTGGCCCGGCTGCGCAGCGACGTCCCGATCATGGCGTTCACGCCGCTGCCCAGGACGGCGCAGGAGCTGACCCTGGTGTGGGGGGTGGAGACCTACGTCACCCCCGAGTTCACCAACACCGACGCCATGGTGGAGTCGGTCCAGACCGCGCTGACCGAACTCGGCGAGGTCGGGGCGGGTGACGTGATAGTCATTGTCGCCGGCAACCCCGGACGGCTGGCCCACCAGACCAACTCGCTGCGGGTGTTCGAGGTCGGCGGCTCCCGCACCGCGACGAAAGGGACGTGATGAAGCTCGTGATCGGCGGGGACCACACCGCCATCGACCTGAAGCGGGCGGTGCTGGAGCACGTCCGGGAGCGCGGCCATGACATCACCGACCTGGGTGCGGAGACCGCCGAACGTACCGACTACCCGGTGTGGGGCCGGCTGGTGGGGGAGGCTGTCGCCCGCGGCGACGCCGAGGCCGGCATCGCCATCTGTGGCACCGGGGTCGGGATCTCGATCACCGCCAACAAGGTGAAGGGGATCCGCGCGGCCTGCGTCAGCGAGCCCTATTCGGCCCAGATGGCCAAGCGCCACAACAACGCCAACGTGCTGGCCTTCGGTGCCCGCGTGGTCGGGGTCGACCTGGCCAAGATGATCGTGGACGCCTGGCTGGACGCGTCATTCGAGCAGGGCGGACGCCACACCCACCGGGTGGCGCTGATCACCGAGGTGGACGAGCACTACCGCGGCACCGACTGATCCGGCACGCGGGGACGGTTCCCCGGCACGCGGGGACGGTTCCTCTGGCGGGGAGACGGCGCGTCCCTGACGGCCTCGGCAGAATCCGGTCGCCAGCGGCGACATGACTGCGTATCCGCCTCATGGGCGCTGACAGGACGTGATTCTGCGGGGATGGCTGGTGGTCGAAGGGCGGGCCCTGACCGCACGGTGCCCGAGGGGGGAGTCGACCCCTTGGGCAGGAGGGGGGAGCCTAGATCGAACACCCTTGGAATTACCGGTTTCACTAGGTATCATACCGATGGACGGCCACCCCCCTACGTGCGCAGAACAGGGCCGAACAGGGGCAAAATGGGCAGAAATGTGGCCCATAGGTTGCCCGGAATCTGGGTCCGAGGGGGAGCGTGTGGCAGAGGCACAGGAGCAGCGCAGGGGTCCGGACAAAGGGTCGGCCCGGCGCGGCAGGGGACGCCTTCGCCAACGTGCATCGGGACGCTGGCAGGCGGGCTACACCCACGTCGGCCGGCTGTTCTGGGCTCCGGTCACCTTCGAGAGCAAGCAGTACGCCGAGGGCTGGATCAGCAAGGAGTTGCGGCTGATCGAACTCGACGCCTGGACGCCTCCGGACCAGCGCGAGGACGCCCGGGAGAAGATACGGGAGGCGATCAAGGCGGAGCCGGTCACGTTCGGCGGGTACGCCGAGGCGTGGATGGCGCGCCGCACCGATCCTGCAGACCCCGCGCCGCTGGCACCCACCACGGCGAAGGACTATCGCACGCAGCTCAAGCAGCACCTCCTGCCCGTGCTCGGGAACCTGCCATTGGTTGAGGTCACAGAGGAGGTCGTGGAGGCGTGGTACCGGGGCATGGCGGCCAAGAAGATCCCACGCCAGCGGGCGAAGGCGTACATGGCGTTCTCGGCGATCATGAGCGGCGCCGTCGAGGACAAGAAGATCCCGGTCAAGGTCAACCCGTGCCGGATCAAGGGCGCCAGCAAGGCCAAGCCCCGACGCAAGGTCGAACCCGCCACTCTCGAAGAGCTGGACGTGATCGTCCAGACGATGCCCGAGCCGCTGCGACTGGCGGTGCTGCTGGGCGCCTGGTGCGCGCTGCGCTACGGCGAGGTATTCGAGCTGCGTCGAGGCGACATCCGCCTGACCATGAAGGCCGGCAATACGGCGGCGGGCGTGATCCGGGTGCGGCGCGCAGTGAGCTGGACCCCGGGTCACGTCTGGACCGACAAACCGAAGACCGAGGCGGGCGTTCGTGACGTGGCCATCCCACCCCACATCCTGGACGACGTGGTGGCCCATCTCGCAGCACACGCGGCGCCCGGCCCGGCCTCGCTGCTGTTCACCCAGAAGGACGGCCAGAACGTGCGCCCCTCGGCGTTCCAGACGCCCTGGCACAAGGCGCGTGCGGCCGCTGGACGCGATGAACTGCACTTCCACGACCTCCGGCACACCGGAGGCACCCTGGCCGCGCAGGCGGGCGCCACGGTGCGCGAGTTGATGGACCGGCTCGGCCACACCAAGCCGACGGTCGCGATGATCTACCAGCACACCGCCGCCGGCCGCGACCAGAAGATCGCCGAGGCCCTCGCCGAGCTCGCCGCACCCAAGACCGACGCGCCTCCAGCCGATGACTGGAAGGCCCGCGCCGAGGCCGCAGAAGCCCAGCTCGCCGAACTGCGCGCGCTCGTGCTGTCGTTGGTGAAGCCCGATGCGAACCTCGGCGCGGACGAGATGCCCACCGCCAGCTGACACCCGCCAGATCATGGGGAGAATCTGCCAATGGCGGTAGCGTCGTCTTGTCTGCGGACGGAGGGGACATGCCAACCCGGAATGTGGTTCTGACGGATCACCAGTCGGAGTTGGTGGAGGAGTTGGTTGCGTCTGCGCCCAGATCGCCAGCGAGGTGCTTCGAGAAGGCCTGCGGCTGGTCGAGCAGCGCGAGCAGGCGGACGCGGCGAAGCTTGAGGTTCTGCGTGCCGCGGTCGGCGAGGGACTGGCAGATCTTGCGCCAGGTCGGTACATCGACGTCGAGGATGAGGCGCTCGACGACTACCTCGCCCAGCTGGGAGAACGCGCGGCGTCCGGGCCGCACGCCTGATGTGTCGGTACCGCCTCACCGCGCAGGCGGAGTCTGACATCGTGGGCGTCCTCGGCTGGTCGCAGGAGCGGTTCGGTGTGGAGGCGCGGAAGCGTTACGAGGCGCTGCTGGCAGCAGCCTTTCGAGACGTCGCCAGTCAGCCTGGGGGATCGGATCCAGGCGCGTCCTGAGCTTGGTCCGGGCATCTTCACCTGGCACCTGCGACTGAGTCGCAGCCACCTCCCGGTCGGGGTCGGGTCCGTGCATCGGCCGCGCCACTTCGTGCTCTATCGGCAAGTCGGTGACGTGGTCGAGATCGTGCGCGTGCTCCAGTGACGCGACGGAACTCAGCAGGCACCTTGCGACCGACGAGCCGGCGGGCTGAACCGCCCTTGAGGCCGCTGCCGCGAGCGGATCGCCCATCAGCTGCGGTCACCCGGAATCGAGCGGAAGATGTGGTCGAGGTCCGAGCTTCGCACCCGGATGAGCCTGTAGCCGAGCTTGACGGCGGGCAGGTCTCCGGTCGCGATTCGGCGGCGCAGGGTGTCAATGCTGACGGCGTAGATGCCTGCCGCATCGCGCAGCGAGAGCCACCGGGGAGCATCCTGGCCGGCGTGGTCGGCCTTGGCGATGGCGGACATGGTCTGCTCCTTCTGTCGGTTCTGTTCGGTCCGGCGCGGTGCCGGGAAGCCCCGTCAATGACCGATGCCGGGCCCGCGGTCGGGATGGTGCGCGGGTGGTGGCATCTGATGCTCGAAGCTGCGCGCCCGATCCGCGGGTGCCGGTGACTGGATGACCTCCCAGACGTCGATGTCGGGTTCGGCGGTGGTGGCGGCGAGCGCCGTGACGCGGTAGCCGAGGGCGGCTGCCGGGCGGTCGTCCGGGAGCGCGCCCTGGCGGGCGGCGTCGGCCAGGAGGAGGGCGATGTCGCTGCGGGTGCCGGCCAGGCGTGCCAGTCGCATGCCAAGGACGACGAGGTCCGGGTCGCAAGCAACGGCGGGTGCGGCGAGGCTGGCTTGGCTCGTCCAGTGCGTGACGTCGAGGGCGGCGCCCTGGATGTCCAGGTCGAGTAGGTGTTGGACGGCCGCCTCGGCCGGGTGGTGCTGGGCGGGCCCGGTGGGGCGCAGGTCGCTGTCGGGGACCAGGTGGGCGGCCCGCCAGATCTCGATGTCAGCGATCGTGCCGGGGTCGAGGACGGCGGGTACACGGCCGGCCCATGCGGGTGGTGGGGCGGCCTTGACGAAGGCGTCGGCCTCGTCTACGAGGTGGCGGGCGAGCTGGTAGCGCTGGGAAAGGTACGACTTCCACACCGGGCTGTCGAGCAGTTGGGTGGGGATTCCGGGCAGCCAGGGCAGCGGGCCGCGGGTGCGGTGATTGGCCTCGGTGAGGTCGAGGCGCCAGTCGACGACCGCGGCGGGGTCGTGGGCGGTCTCCAACCCGCCGCGGCCGACGGCCTCGGCGAGCACCGCGGCGGGATGGTGGCCGTTGGCGGCGAACAGGGCGAGGTGGGCGCGCAGCGTGGGCCACGCCTCGGCCTGGTCGAAGCCGTAGCGGTCGCCAGCTTCGTCGATGGCGCGCTGCGTCTGATCGGTGAGGTGGTGTTCAGCCGCGAACCCGATCGCGTCGAGATAGCAGGCGACCGCGTGGCCGAGCAGCTTGACCGGGTTGTCGGCCTGGGCGAGTTGTGCGGTGGCCGAGACCGGCGCGTCGTCGCGGGCCAGCACGGCCTCGAGGATGTCGTCTACTGGCCTCGCAGCGTGCAGGTCCTGATCGGCCGGTGCGAGGTGGGTCGGGTCGCCGGTGGTGACCTGGACCCAGGCGTGGTTGGCGTGGCGTCCGCGGGTCAGCGCCGTGTACAGCTGCTGTCGGGTTTCGGCGCCGGTGACGATCCCGTGGCAGGTGTCGGCGGTGACGCCCTGGGCGCCGTGGATGGTGGTGGCGTAGCCGAGTTCGACGCTGCGCGCGAGGTAGTCGGCGGGGAGGGTGACCCGTCCCCCGGTGCGGAGGTTGCGCGCGTCCACCGACCCGGCGCGGCGGATGCGGGTGATCTGCCAGCGGTCTCCGTTGCGGACCCAGCGGGTGTCGCCGTCGACGAGTGCCCGGTCGTTGCGACGGGTGAGGATCGTGTCGCCGACCGAGGCCGCATTGCCGTCGGAAAGCAGGACTTCACGGCCGGGTAGCCCGTTGGCCAGGCGTGCCTGCCGGGCGGCGTGGTTGAGCTCGGCGACCAGCGCGCGCGTCGGGGCCAGCATCAGGGCGTCGCGTCCGGCGCGGGTGTCGGTCAGCCACGCGGTGAACAGGTTCTGGGTGGCGGTGGCGGGGTCGGTGGCGTGGACGCGTCCGTGGTCGTAGTAGAAGCCGAGCGAATCGCGGGTGCCGGTGCGGAGGGCGAGGGAGGCGTCGGCTTCGGCGGGGTGGGCAAACCGGAGGACGGCGACCAGCCGGTGCGCGCCGTGTTGGGCGGCGATGTCGCGAAGGACGCCGCCGGCGCCGATTGCGCCCAGCTGTTGGTCGTCGCCGACGAGCCGGACGGACGCGCCGCGGGCCAGGGCGTGCTGGACGACCTTGTCGAGGGTGAGGGTGTCGGCCATGCCGGCCTCGTCGATGATCAGCAGGGTTCGCCGGCCGATCGCTTCGGCCAAAGCCCCGCCGTGACCGAGATCCCACGCGAGCTTGGCCAGGGTCTCGGCACCGATGACCTGAGGGGCGGCGGGCAGGTGGTGGGCGAGTTGGTCGGCGGCGGTCGCCGATGGGGCGAGGCCGAGAATGGACGGGCCGCAGCAAGGCGCCACGGCGCGTAGACGCGCCGCCTCGTGCGAACCCACCGTGGCGCGGTCGCGCTGCGTGGCAGCGACGCCCGATGTCTACC
>JAEZGC010000080.1 GCA_023437345.1 Actinomycetes bacterium | reverse complement strand
TCGACAAGGTGGTGCACGTCGACCAGGGCCCCATCGGTCGGACCCCGCGCTCGAACCCCGCGACCTACACGGGCGTGTGGGACCACGTGCGCAAGCTGTTCGCGCAGACCACCGAGGCGAAGGTGCGGGGCTACACGCCGGGCAGGTTCTCGTTCAACGTCAAGGGTGGCCGGTGCGAGGCATGCTCCGGTGACGGGACGATCAAGATCGAGATGAACTTCCTGCCCGACGTGTACGTGCCCTGCGAGGTGTGCCACGGCGCCCGCTACAACCGCGAGACGCTTGAAGTGCACTACAAGGGGAAGACCATCGCCCAGGTGCTCGACATGCCGATCGAGGAGGGCCTTGAGTTCTTCGCAGCGATCCCGGCGATCTCGCGCCACCTGCGCACCCTGGTCGACGTCGGGCTGGGCTACGTCCGGCTCGGTCAACCGGCCACCACCCTGTCCGGCGGTGAGGCGCAGCGGGTCAAGCTGGCCAGCGAGCTGCAGCGGCGCTCGACCGGCCGCACCATCTACGTGCTGGACGAGCCGACCACCGGTCTTCACTTCGAGGACATCCGCAAGCTGCTCGGGGTGCTCGGACGCCTGGTCGACGCGGGCAACACAGTGGTGGTGATCGAGCACAACCTCGACGTCATCAAGACTGCCGACTGGGTGATCGACCTTGGCCCCGAGGGCGGCTCGCGGGGCGGCCAGGTGTTGTGCGAGGGCACCCCCGAGCAGGTGGCGGCGCACCCCAAGTCGTTCACCGGGCAGTTCCTGCGGCCGGTCCTGGCCGCCGCGCCGCCGGTCCTGGTCGAACCGGAGCCGCTGGTCAGCTGATGGTGAGCGTGTCGCCGGTGCGGGTCACGGTCGCCACTGCGAGCGGCCGGTTGGCCGGCCCGGTGATCACCGAGCCGTCGGCCAGCGAGTAGGTGCTGCCGTGGCGGCCGCAGACGATCGCGGCGTCGGTGACCTGCTGGACGGGCAATGCCTGGTGGGTGCACAGGTAGCTGAAGGCGGCGAACTCGCCTTCGGTGGGCTGGGTGACCACGAAGCCGTCGGCTATCGTCCCGCTGCCCACCGGGACCTCGGAGACGTCGAGGGTGGTGCCCGACGGTGCGCTGCTGACCGGCGGCTGCCCGCCGGAGGCACAGCCGGCCACAAGCGCGAGGGTGCCGGCTCCGGCGGTGGTCAGCACGGCGCGACGCGACAGGGCGCGGATCTGGCTGGGATCGGTCATCGGAGGGCTCCTCGCTCGATGGCCGCAGCATAGTTGGGCTTTCAAGTACCCCGCTTTCGTGCTGGTGTGCAAGAACCGGGGGAGGGCGCCCGCCGTCGGTCAGTGAGGCGACCTATGCTGATTCGACGAACAGGGAGGGGTGTGATGGCGGACCCGGCGAGCTACCGGCCCAAGACCGGCTCCATCCCCACCGAACCCGGGGTCTACCGGTTCAGCGACGCCCACGGCCGGGTGATCTACGTCGGCAAGGCTGTCAACCTGCGGCAGCGACTGACGTCCTACTTCGCCGACCCGGCGTCGCTGCACTTCCGTACCCAGACGATGGTGCGCACCGCCGCGAAGGTCGAGTGGACGGTGGTCCGCAACGAGCTCGAGGCGCTCCAGCTCGAATACACCTGGATCAAGCAGTTCGATCCCCGGTTCAACGTCAAGTACCGCGACGACAAGTCCTACCCGTGGGTGGCGGTGACCTGGTCGGAGGAGTTCCCGCGGGTCTTCGTCGGTCGCGGCGCCAAGCGCAAGGGCAACCGGTACTTCGGGCCGTACGCCCAGGCCTGGGCGATCCGCGACACCATCGACACCCTGCTCGGCGTCTTCCCGATGCGCTCGTGCACCAACGGGGTGTTCACCAGTGCACGCGCCAGCGGACGGCCCTGCCTGCTGGGCTACATCGGCAAGTGCGCGGCACCCTGTGTGGGACGGATCGACGCCGACGACCACCGTGAGCTGGTGCAGGACGTCTGTGACTTCCTGGCCGGGAAGACCGCGACGCTGACCCGGAGGGTGCAGCAGCAGATGCAGCAGGCTGCCGCGGCGATGGAGTACGAACGGGCAGCTGTGCTCCGCGACCGGCTTGTGGCGCTCACCAGCGCCACCGAGCGGAACGCGATAGTGCTCAACGACGGCACCGACGCTGACGTGGTGGCCCTGGCCGAGGACCCGTTGGAGGTCGCCGTCCAGATCTTCCACGTCCGGGCCGGACGGGTCCGCGGCCAGCGCGGCTGGGTGGCTGACCGCACCGACGACGCCGGCACCGCCGAGCTGATCGAGGCGTTCCTGCTCTACCACTACGGCGAGGCGGTCGAGGAGTCGGAGGTGGCCTCGGCGATCCCGCCGGAGGTCCTGGTGCCGGTGGAGCCTGCCAGCGGCGGCGTCCTTGCCGACCTGCTGTCCGAGCAGCGCGGCTCGCGGGTGCGGATCCGGGTGCCGCGCCGCGGGCCGAAGCTGGCGCTGCTGGAGACCGTGGCGCGCAACGCTGGCGAGGCGCTGGTGCAGCACAAGACGCGGCGCGCCAGCGACCTGTCGACCCGCAACCGCGCGCTGGAGGAGATCCAGCAGGCGCTCGGCCTGCCCGAGGCGCCGCTGCGAATCGAGTGCTTCGACGTGTCCCACCTGCAGGGCACCGAGGTGGTGGCGTCCATGGTCGTCTTCGAGGACGGCCTGCCGCGCAAGAGCGACTACCGCCGCTTCATCATCCGCTCGGTCGAGGGCTCCAACGACGTCGCCGCGATGTATGAGGTGATCAGCCGCCGGTTCTCCCGGCTCCGCGACGAGCACCTGGCCCCCGCCTCCGCCGACGGCGGGCCGCTGCTGGTCGATCCGGCCACCGGGGCGCCGCGCCGGTTCGCCTACACCCCGGGCCTCGTGGTGGTGGACGGCGGCGCGCCGCAGGTCGCCGCGGCCGGCCAGGCGCTGGCCGACCTCGGGCTGCCCGGCATCCCGTTGGCAGGGCTCGCCAAACGGATGGAGGAGGTCTGGGTGCCGGGCGAGGAGTACCCGGTCATCCTGCCGCGCACCAGCGAAGGGCTGTACCTGCTGCAGCGGATCCGGGACGAGGCGCACCGGTTCGCCATCACTCACCACCGCGGCCGCCGCTCGGCGTCGATGGTGGAGTCGGTGCTGGACGCCGTGCCCGGGCTGGGCGAGATCCGGCGCAAGGCGCTGCTGCGCCAGTTCGGCTCGCTGCGCAAGCTGCGCGCCGCCAGCGTGGACGAGATCGCCACCGTCCCGGGGATCGGTCCGCGCACCGCTAAGGCGATCCATGCGGCGGTTCTGGCGGAGCCGCGGGGCGAGGCGATCAACACGGCCACCGGTGAGGTTGTCGACCAGGTCTGACCGGCAGCTCTGTGCGCGCCCGGCGAGCAGGCCTGCCGAGGTCCGATAATGGGCCCATGACTGCGCCCGCCGACTCCACCGCCGTCGAGGTCCTCATCATCACGGGGTTGTCGGGGGCCGGGCGGCGGACCGCCGCCCACACCCTCGAGGACCACTCCTGGTATGTGGTGGACAACCTGCCGCCCGAACTGCTGCCCGATTTGATGCGGGTGGCGCGCGACCGGGGTGCGGCGAAGGTGGCGGCGGTCGTCGACGTCCGGACGGGGGCCGCCTTCGAGCAGTTGCCGCTGGCGTTCGCCGACCTGGAGCGGGCGGGGGCGTCCCCCCGGATCCTGTTCCTTGACGCCTCCGACGACGCGATTGTGCAGCGCCAGGAGTCGGTGCGCCGGCCGCTGCCGTTGCAGCGGGGCGACCGGCTGCTGGACGGCATCCAGCGCGAGCGGGCGAGCCTTGCCGAGCTGCGGGAGCGGGCCGACATCGTCATCGACACCACCGACCTGAATCCGCGCCAGCTCGCCCGCCGGGTCCGCGAGCTGATCGGGGAGCGGGCCGCCATGCTGCAGTTCACAGTGATGTCGTTCGGGTTCAAGCACGGGGTCCCGGTGGACGCCGACATGGTGCTCGACGTCAGGTTCCTGCCGAACCCGTTCTGGGTGCCGGAGCTGCGGGACCTGACCGGCCTCACCCCTGAGGTGACCCGCTACGTCCTGGCGCAGCCCGCGGTGCAGGGGTTCCTGGACGCCGCGCAGCGCCTGGTCGCGGTGGCCGCGCCCGGCTACCGGCAGGAGGGCAAGCGCCACGTCACCATCGCCATCGGCTGCACCGGCGGCAAGCACCGCAGTACCGCCATCAGCGTCGAGTTCGCCGGCAGGCTTCAGGCCGACGGACTCGACGTCAACGTGCTGCACCGCGATCTGGGGCTGGAATGAGCCCGCGGATCGCCCGACGTCCGGCCATCGCCGCGCTCGGCGGAGGGCACGGGCTGGCTGCCAGCCTGGGCGCCCTGCGCCGGCTGACCAACCGGCTCACCGCGATAGTGACCGTCGCCGACGACGGTGGCTCGTCAGGGCTGCTGCGCCAGGAGTTCGACATCCTGCCGCCGGGCGACCTGCGGATGGCCCTCGCCGCGCTGTGCGGCGACGACGAACTCGAGCAGGCCTGGGCCGAGGTGTTGCAGTCGCGGTTCCGCGGCACCGGCCCGCTGGGCGGCCATTCGATAGGGAACCTGCTGATCGCCGGGCTGTGGCAGGAGATGGGCGACCCGGTGGCAGGCCTCGACATGGTCGCCGCCCTCCTGAACATCAAGG
>JAEZGC010000065.1 GCA_023437345.1 Actinomycetes bacterium | reverse complement strand
GAGGCGCCTGCGTCGCGGATGGCGCGGCTGCGCCGCCGGCTCTCGGCCAGCAACAACCCGTTCGCGCGCGGCCTGCTCGGGCTGCTGTCGGCGGACCGGTTGGACGCCGACGCCTGGGACGACCTGGAGGCCACCCTGATCACCGCCGACCTCGGGGTCGGCCCCACCTCCGAGCTGATCACCGGGCTGCGGCGTGAACTGGCCATCGACGGCGTCTCGGACCCGGCCAGGGCACGGGAGGTGCTGGCCGCGGAACTGGTGAAGCTCGTCGACCCCGGCCTTGACCGCAGCCTGCGGACCACCGGCGCCGACGGCCAGCCTGGCGTCGTCCTCGTCGTCGGCGTGAACGGCACCGGCAAGACCACCACCATCGGCAAGCTGGCCCGGGTGCTGGTCGCCGAGGGCAACACCGTGGTGCTGGGCGCGGCCGACACCTTCCGTGCCGCGGCGGCCGACCAGCTTGAGACGTGGGGCTCCAGGGTCGGCGTGACGACAGTCCGCGGAGCGGAGGGCGGCGACCCGGCGTCGGTGGCCTTCGACACGGTGACCCGCGGTATCGACGACGGTGTCGACGTGGTGGTGATCGACACCGCGGGCCGGCTGCACACCAAGACCGGGCTGATGGATGAACTCGGCAAGATCAAGCGGGTGGTGGAGCGCCGTCTGCCGGTGACCGAGGTGTTGCTGGTGATCGACGCCACCACCGGCCAGAACGGGCTCACCCAGGCGCGGGTGTTCGCCGAGGTTGTCGACGTCACCGGGATCGTGCTCAGCAAGCTTGACGGCTCGGCCAAGGGCGGCATCGTCGTCCAGGTGCAGCGCGAGCTCGGCGTCCCGGTGAAGCTGATCGGCCTGGGCGAGGGGGTCGACGACCTGGCGCCGTTCGAGCCGGCGTCCTTCGTCGACGCGCTGCTCAGCGAGGACTGACGTTGGGCGGCGGCTGTCCGGCGAGCGGACGCGAGCCGCCCCGGTAAGCTGGGCCGGTATCTCCCCGGACGTGAGGAAGTTCCGCGTTGTTCGACACCCTGCAGGACCGCCTCTCGGCTGCCTTCCGCAGCCTGCGCGGCAAGACCCGGCTCACCGAGGCCGACATCGAGGCGACCACCCGTGAGATCCGGCTCGCCCTGCTCGAGGCCGACGTCAACCTCGGCGTCGTCAAGGACTTCATCGCCGCGGTGCGCACGCGCGCCCAGGGGGTGGAGATCCACCAGGCGCTCAACGCCGGCCAGCAGATCATCAAGATCGTCAACGACGAACTCGTCACGATCCTCGGCGGGCATTCGCGGCAGCTCAGGTTCGCCAAGCAGCCGCCGACGGTCATCATGCTCGCCGGTCTGCAGGGCTCCGGCAAGACCACCCTGGCCGGCAAGCTGGGCCGCTGGCTGCGCGCCCAGGGCCACTCGCCGCTGCTGGGCGCCGCCGACCTGCAGCGTCCCAATGCGGTCAACCAGCTGCAGGTGGTGGGGGAGCGGGCCGGCGTCCACGTCTTCGCGCCGCAGCCCGGAAACGGGGTCGGTGACCCCGTCCAGGTCGCCCGCGAGTCGATAGCCCACGCCCAGCAGCGCCTCTACGACGTGGTGATCGTCGACACCGCCGGCCGGCTCGGCGTCGACGCCGAGCTGATGGGGCAGGCGTCCCGGATCCGCGACGCGGTGAGCCCGACCGAGGTCCTGTTCGTCGTCGACGCGATGATCGGCCAGGACGCGGTGAACACCGCCCGCGCCTTCGCCGACGGGGTCGGCTTCGACGGCGTCGTGCTGACCAAGCTGGACGGCGACGCCCGCGGCGGCGCCGCGCTGTCGATAGCCAGGGTGACCGGCCGTCCGATCATGTTCGCCTCCAACGGCGAGGGTCTTGACGACTTCGACGCCTTCCACCCCGACCGGATGGCCAGCCGCATCCTCGGGATGGGCGACGTGCTCACCCTTATCGAGCAGGCCGAGAAGACCTTCGACGCCGAGCAGACCGCGAAGGCTGCCGAGAAGCTGCTCAAGGGCAAGGGCGAGTTCGGTCTTGACGACTTCCTGCAGCAGATGCAGGCCGTGCGCCGGATGGGCCCGCTGTCGAAGATCCTCGGGATGATGCCCGGGATGGGCCAGATGAAGGACCAGATCAACGGCATCGACGAGCGCGAGATCGACAGGATCGAGGCGATCATCTACTCGATGACCCCCGCCGAACGCGCCAACCCCAAGCTGCTGGACGGCTCGCGCCGCGCCCGGATCGCGAGGGGTTCGGGTACCCAGGTCTCCGACGTCAACTCGCTGGTCACCAGGTTCTTCGAGGCGCGCAAGATGATGCAGAGCCTCGGCGGGGCGATGGCCGGCGGGATGCCAGGGATGGGGGGACGGCGGCCCGCCGCCCGCCAGCAGGCCAAGAAGCGCAAGAGCGGCAAGGGAGTCTCGGGCAATCCAGCCAAGCGGAACCAGTCAGGCAAGCCTGACACCGCGCCGGCGGCTGCCGCTCCCGGCTCCGCCTTCGGACTGCCGGCCCAGCCCAGCGAGGCCGAGCTGGCCAAGGCGATGGGGGAGTTCGAACTGCCCGCCGACCTGCAGAAGCTGTTCAACCAGCCGAACCAGGGTCCGCGCTGAGCCTGCGGCCCGCGGCCGCCTGCCAGGCCGGCAGGTAGAGCGGCGCCGCGAGGGCGAGCACCACGCCGCCCACCACCATCGCGGTGCCGGCGGACCATGCCCCCGCCACCGCCGTCAGCACGATGCTGCCCACCGCCGAGGCGGGTTGGGCGGCCATCGAGTTGAGCGACAGCACGCTCGTGCGGTGGCCGTCGTCCACCTGCTGGTGCAGCAGGGTCTGGTGCACCGGATTGGACGCTCCGTGCGCCGCGTAGCCGGCCAGGAAGGCAGCCACCACCCCCAGCGGACCGGCGACCAGCCCCATGATCACCACAGCCGCGCCCTGTGCCACACGCAGCACGGCCGCGGCCGGGGCCGCCC
>JAEZGC010000033.1 GCA_023437345.1 Actinomycetes bacterium | reverse complement strand
TCCCCGGCCTGTTCAGTCCGGGTGAGGCGGCCACGAACCTTGCGCTGTTCGCCGGAGCGTTCGCCGTCGGGCGCGCCACCCGCAGCCAGCGCGCGGCGGCGCAGGTGATCAGCGAGCGGGCGGTGCTGGCCGAACGCGTACAGGCCGAGCAGGCGCGCCTGTCCCTGACCCAGGAGCGGCTCCGGATCGCGCGCGACCTGCACGACGTGGTCGGCCACTCGCTGGCGGTGATCGCGCTCCAGGCAGCGGTCGGCGCCCGGGTCGCCGACACCGCCCCCGACGAGGCACGAGAGGCGCTGGAGGCGATAGCCCGGCGCAGCCGGGAGTCGCTGCAGGAGGTGCGCCAGCTGGTGTCGACGATGCGGGACACCGCCGACGCGGACCGGCAGCTGCCCGGCCTGGCTGACCTTCCCGACCTGGTGGACACAATGCGGGCCGCCGGGCTGGAGGTCGAGGTCGAGCAGCGGGGTGACCCCTGGCCGCTGCCTCCCGGCCTCGACATGACGGCCTACCGCGTGCTGCAGGAATCGCTCACCAATGTCGGCAAGCACGCCGGCACCGACCGCGCCGAAGTGACGGTGGGCTACACCGGGGACAGCCTCGAGCTGCGGGTCCGCGACCACGGCACCGGGCCGCCGTCACCGGCCGCCCGCAACGGCAGCGGGCAGGCAGGGATGCGGGAGCGGGTCGCCACCTGGGGCGGCACCCTGCGGGCCGGACCGTCGGCCGGGGGCGGCTACGAGGTGGTCGCCCGGCTGCCGCGCCGATCGGAGGAAGCATGATCCGGGTCGTGATCGCTGACGACGAGGCCCTCGTCCGCAGCGGGCTGTCCGTGCTGCTGCGGCACGAGACCGACTTCGAGGTGGTGGGCCTGGCCGGCGACGGGCTGGCCGCACTCGCCCAGGTCAGGCGGCACCGGCCCGACGTGGTGCTGATGGACATCAGGATGCCGGGGATAGACGGGCTGGAGGCGACCCGGCGGCTCGCCGCCGACCCCGAGACG
This sequence comes from Actinomycetes bacterium, assembly GCA_023437345.1. GTDB lineage: Bacteria > Actinomycetota > Actinomycetes > Propionibacteriales > Propionibacteriaceae > Propionicimonas. Next base: position 2,700 of record JAEZGC010000033.1, on the reverse strand, counting down.
AGCGCCACCCGGGTGCTGGTGCTGACCACCTTCGACCACGACGAGAACGTGTTCGCCGCGCTGCGGGCCGGCGCCAGCGGCTTCCTGCCCAAGGACACCGAACCGGAGCTGCTGCTGGAGGCGATTCGAGTGGTCGCCGCCGGGGACGCGCTGCTCGGGCCGCGCGCCACCCGCCGCCTGGTCGAGGAGTTCCGGCGCGCCGTCCCGGTCCGGCCGGCGGCCACGCTGGACGGGCTCACCGAACGTGAGGTCGAGGTGCTGCGGGCGGTGGCGGCGGGGTTGTCAAATGCCGAGATCGCCGACCGCTTCGTGATCAGCTACGCGACTGCCAAGACCCACGTCAGCCGGTTGCTGACCAAGCTCGGGGCGCGCGACCGCGCCCAGCTGGTGATAGCCGCGTACGAGCACGGCCTGGTCTCGCCCGGCTGAGGCTCAGGTCAGCGCCGCCCGCAACTCGGCCAGCTGGGCTCGGACGGCCTGCGGTGCCGTCCCGCCCCGGCCGGCCCGGGCCGCCACCGATCCTTCGACGGTGAGCACGTCCAGCACCTCGGGGGTCAGTTCGGGTGAGATCTCGGCGAGCTGGGACGGGGTCAGCTGCCCCAGCCCGATCCCGCGCGCCTCGCAGAACCGCACCGCGGCACCGGCGATCTCGTGCGCCTGGGCGAAGGGAACGCGGCGGCGGACCAGCCAGTCGGCGACGTCGGTGGCCAGCGAGAACCCTTCCGGTGCCACCTCGGCCATCCGGGCGGAGTCGAACTGCAGCGTGGCCACCATGCCGGCCACCGCGGGCAGCAGGACCGCCAGCTGGTCCAGACCGTCGAAGACCGGCTCCTTGTCCTCCTGCAGGTCGCGGTTGTACGCCAGCGGCAGGCCCTTCAGCGTCGCCAGCAGCCCGGCGAGGTTCCCGATCAGCCGGCCGGCCTTGCCCCTGGCGAGCTCGGCGACGTCGGGGTTCTTCTTCTGCGGCATGATCGAGCTGCCGGTCGACCAGGCGTCGTCCAGCCGGGCGAACCCGAACTCGTGGGTGCACCACAGGATCACGTCCTCGGCGAGCCGGGAGACGTCCACCCCGATCTGGGCCAGCACGAACGCCTCCTCGGCGACCAGGTCGCGGGCCGCGGTGCCGTCTATCGAGTTCGCGACGCTGCCTGCGAAGCCGAGGTCGGCGGCGACCGCCTCGGGGTCGAGGCCGAGCGAGGTGCCGGCCAGCGCCGCCGACCCGTACGGGCTGAGCGAGAGCCGGACGTCCAGGTCGGCGAGCCGTTGCAGGTCGCGGACCAGCGGCCAGGCGTGGGCCAGCAGGTGGTGGCTGAGCAGGACGGGCTGGGCGTGCTGCAGGTGGGTGCGTCCGGGCATCACGTCACCGAGGTGCGCCTCCGCCTGCCCGGCGAGCGCCTCGACCAGTGTCGTGATGTCGGCGGCGAGCACCTGGTTGGCTTCGCGCAGGTAGAGCCGGACGAGCGTGGCGATCTGGTCGTTGCGGGAGCGCCCGGCGCGCAGCCGGCCGCCCAGCTCGCTGCCCACCAGTTCGATGAGCCCGCGCTCAAGGGCGCCGTGGACGTCCTCGTCGTCGCCCGCCGGCAGGAACCGGCCGGCCACCACGTCCGCCTCGAGCGCGTCCAGCCCCGTCAGCATCGCGGTGAGCTCGGCCGCGGTGAGCAGTCCCGCCCTGTTCAATGCGCGCGCGTGCGCGCGCGAGCCGGCCAGGTCGTGGCGGGCCAGCCGCCAGTCGAACTGGGTCGACTTGCTCAGCGCGAACATGGCGTCCGCCGGCCCGCCGGCGAACCGGCCACCCCACAGCCGCCCCTCGGCCCTCGTTGAGTCCATGGTCCCTCTCAGCTGGTGTTGAGCCCCAGCAGGGTGTCAGCCATCGCCGCACCCCCCGCCGGGTCGCGGGTGATCATCATGACTGTGTCGTCGCCGGCGATGGTACCGAGGACGTCGTCCCAGCCCACCCGGTCGATCGCTGACGCCAGGAACTGGGCAGCCCCCGGCGGGGTGCGGAGCACGACAAGGTTGGCGGAGGCCTCCGCGGACAACAACAGCTCGCCGCACAGCCGGGCCAGCCGGGCGAGCGACGCGCCGGCGCCGGCCGGCTGCTCCCCGGCCAGCAGGGCGTATCGGAACTGGCCGTCGGTGCCGCGCACCCGGACCGCGCCGAGTTCCAGCAGGTCCTTGCTGAGCGTGCCCTGGGTGGCCAGGACTCCCTCGTCGGCGAGCCGCTGGCTCAGCTCGGTCTGGCTGGGGACCGCGCTGCGTTCGATCAGCTCGGCGATCCGGGCCTGCCGGGCCGACTTGGTGACCGGCGTACGCGGCTCGTTCACCGGACGCCGTCCAGCAGGCCGGGCAGCGCGGCGACGAAGCCGTCCAGCCCGTCGGCGGGCACCACGAGGGGCGGGGCGAGCCGCAGCACGTCAGGCCGGGGCGCGTTGATCACATAGCCGGCCTCCAGCGCCGCGTCCGCCACCTGGCCGGCGACCGGCTCGGCGAGCACGATCCCGCGCAGCAGCCCCTGGCCGCGCACCTGGAGGATCCCCGGGTGGGCCAGCGCCATCACCGCTGCGGCGAGTCGCTCCCCCATCGCCCGGGAACGCTCCAGCAGGCCGTCGCGCTCGATGATCCCCATCACCGCCAGACCCGCCGCGGCGGCGACCGGGTTGCCGCCGAACGTGGTGCCGTGCGAGCCGGGCTGCAGCAGGG
>JAEZGC010000276.1 GCA_023437345.1 Actinomycetes bacterium | reverse complement strand
GACGCGGGGGCGCTGGTGCTGCCGCCGACCCGGGGCGGGCGGGGGCCCGGCCCGGCCACCCTGCTGGGCTGGCTGCAGGCCGACCTGCGGGCCGACCGGATCGCCGGGGTGCGGAGCTTCGATCCAGCCGACGACTCAGTCCAGCTGCACCTCTCGCACGGCCCCGACCGGCAGGTCGAGGTGCTGCGCGAGGTGCTCGCCGGGCTGCTGGCCGCCGACCCCACCCTGGAGCCGCGCGAGATCGTCGTGGTGACCCCGCAGCTGGACGCGGTAGCTCCCCTGATCACCGCCGCCTTCATGCTGCCCGGCACCGCCGACGCCCATCCCGGCCACCGGTTCCGCGTCCAGCTCGCCGACCGTTCGGTCGCCCAGACCAACCCGATGGTGTCGCTGCTGCTGCACCTGCTCACCCTGCCGGACAGCCGTTTCGAGGCGTCGGCTCTGCTAGACCTGTGCGCCCAGCCGGCCGTGGCGGCCCGGTTCGGGTTCACCGACGACCGGCACGACCGGCTGGTCGAACTCGTCCAGCGTTCCGGGATCCGGTGGGGTCTGTCCGCGGCCCACCGGGCCCGGTTCGGGCTCGGCCAGTACGCGCAGAACACCTGGCTGGCCGGGGTGCAGCGGATGCTGCTCGGCGTGGCCCTGCCTGAAACCGACCTGGTGACAGCACGCACCGTGCTGCCGCTGGATGACATCGACTCCTCCGACGTCGAGCTGGTCGGTGGGCTGGCCGAGCTGATCGGACGGCTGTCCCGGCTGGTCACCGCCTTCGAGGAGCTCGCGACGATCGCCGAGTGGGCCGCCCGGTGCCGCAGCGGGCTGGAGTCGCTGGTCAGCCTCGGGTTCGACCAGGAGTGGCAGCTCGCAGACGTCTGGGCCGGGCTGGCGCGCGCCGCCGAGGCCGGCGACGAGACCCGGATCGGCCGGCACGGCGTGCTGCGCGTCCTCACTGCCGAGTTCACCGACCGGCCCGCCCGGGGCGCCTTCGGCAACGGGTCGCTGATCGTGTGCGGCCGCACCTCGCTGCGCCATGTCCCCCACCGGGTCGTGGTGCTGCTGGGCTGGGACGCCGACCAGTACCCACGGCCCCAGCGGCGCCACGGCGACGACCTGCTAGGCCTCGAGCCGCTCACCGGCGACCCCTCGGCCACCCTCGAGGATCGCCAACTGCTGCTCGACGCCGTCCACGCCGCCCGCGAGAAGCTGGTCCTGGTGGCCAGGGGTCGCAGCGAGGCCACCAACGAGCCGGTCCCGCTCTCCGCGCCGCTCGTCGAACTGCTGGACGCGCTGGACGCCACCGCCGGCCTTCCCGACGGCCGGGTCAGCGAAGCCATCACCCGCCAGCACCCGCTGCAGCCCTTCGACCCGGCCTACTTCGACCCGGCCAGGCCCGGCCTGACCAGCGTCGACCCGCTCGCCTACCGGGGTGCCCTCGCCGCCGCGTGCGCCGAACGCCACGAGCGCGACCGGTACCGCTTCGAGCCGCTGCCCGAGCCCGACCTGACCGCCGGCGTGAGCCTTGACGACCTGGTCGACTTCTTCGCCCACCCGGCGCGCCGGCTGCTCAAACAGCGGGCCGGCTTCACCCTGGCCGAACCGAGCGAACTCGACGATGCCGTGCCGCTCGAACTCGGCGGCCTGGCCCGCTGGAAGGTGGGCGAACGGGTGCTGCGCCAACTCGGCGCCGGGACCGACCCCGCCCTGGTGACGCGGGCCGAATGGCTGCGCGGCGAGGTACCGCCGGCCGAACTCGGCCGGCGGGCGCTGGCCGGCGTCCTCGACGACGCCGACGCCACCCTCGCCCGGCTGCCGCAGGAGGCCGCGCAGCCACCGCAGACCCGCGACGTGACGCTGCTGGTCACCCTGCCGGACGGACGCCCAGTATCGCTGGCCGGCCGCGTGGTCACCCGCGGCGGTGTGCTGGTGCAGACCGAGTTCTCCGGGCTGCAGCCGCGGCACCGGCTCACCACCTGGCTGCGCCTGCTCGCCCTCACCGCGGCCACCGGCAGCGCCGCCCGCGCGGTGGTGGTCGGCAAGGGACGCGCGGTGGCGATGACCGCCCCCGATCCCGCTGCGGCCACCGGCCTGCTCGGCCGCTACCTGGCGCTGTACTCGCTGGGGCTGTCCCGACCGCTGCCGGCGATGCCGCGAGTCGGGGAGCGTCTGGCCCGCCTCCGCCGGCGCAGCACGGAGGCGCAGCATCCCGACCAACTCGCCCGCGCCCTGGAGAAGGAGTGGCAGTGGGACAGCGACGAGAACTGGCGGGCGTTCTTCGCCTGGCCCGCCGTGCTGCGGCTGCCCGCGGCCGCGGTAGACCTGCCCGGCCCTGACACCGGTGAACCAAGCCTGGTCGGCGCGCTCGCCCACCTGGTGTGGAGCCCGCTGCTGGACTGCGAGGAGGGGCGATGAGCGGCTACGACCCCGCCGGTCCGCTGCCGGAGGGTACCGTCCTGCTCGAGGCGAGCGCCGGCACCGGCAAGACCCACGCGATCGCCGCGCTGGCAACCCGCTACCTCGCCGACGGCGAGGTCACCGCGGACCGGCTGGCGGTGATCAGCTTCAGCCGGATCGCCTCGGCCGAACTGCGCTCCCGCGTCCGCCAGCGCCTCGGCGAGACCCGCGCCGTGCTGCAGCAGGCCGCCGGCGGACAGCCGCTGTCGGACCGGCTCGACCCCACCGACCAGCTGCTGACAACGGCAAGCACGCCTGAGTTGCTGGCCCGGCACGGGCGCCTGGTCCGCGCCATCGCCACTCTCGACGCCGCCACCATCATGACGATCCACGAGTTCTGCCAGGCGATGCTCGGCGAACTCGGCGTCCTCGCCGACCAGGACCCGCAGGCCGTCCTCGCCGAGGACCTCGGGATGCTGCTCGACCAGGTGGTCGACGACCTCTACCTCGCCCGCTACGCCGGCGCAGCGGACGGTCCACCGTTCAGCCTCGACAACGCCCGGCTGCTCGGCCGGGAGGCCGTCGCGCTCACCGAGGCCCCCCTGGTGCCCGAGCAGGCCGGCCCGCTGGTCGCCGAACGGCTCAGGTTCGCCGCCGCGGTGCGGGAGGAGTTCGCCGCCCGGAAGCGGCGGCTGGGCGTGTTCTCCTTCGACGACCAGCTGGTGCGGCTGCGGGACTCGCTGCGCAACGCCACCACGCCCGCCGCCGTCGAGCGGTTGCGGCGGCGCTGCCAGGTGGTGCTGGTCGACGAGTTCCAGGACACCGACCCGGTGCAGTGGGAGATCCTGCAGCGCGCCTTCGACGGCCACCGCCCGCTGGTGCTGATCGGTGACCCCAAGCAGGCGATCTACGGCTTCCGCGGCGCTGACGTCGCTGCCTACCGGGAAGCGGTGGCCGCGGCCGACGAGCAGTTCTCGCTGGAGGTCAACCACCGCGCCGACGCCCCAGTGGTGGCCGGGGTGAACGCCCTGTTCCACAACATCTCCCTCGGCGAGGGCATCACCGTGCCGCCGGTGACCGCCAGCCACCAGGGCTCCCGCCTGCTCGGGCCCGCCCCGGCACCGGTCCGGCTGCGCTGTGTCGCCGGCACCGAACTGCTCGACGCTGCCGCGGCGCGCGCCTGGGTGAACGCCGACCTGGTCGCCGAGGTGGTGCGCCTGCTGTCGGGCGGCACCCGGCTGCAGACGCCGGACGGGGTCCGGCAGTTGCGGGCCGAGGACATCGCCGTCCTGGTCTCGACCAACCGCCGCGGCAGCGATATCGCAGCAGCGCTGACCGCGGCCCGCATCGCGGTCGCCTTCTCCGGCTCCGACTCGGTCTTCGCCTCCCCCGCCGCCAGGGACTGGCTGGTCCTGCTGCGGGCCCTGGAGGAGCCGCGCCGCCAGGCCACCCGGGCCGCCATCCTGACCGACTTCGTCGGCGGCGACCTGGCCGAGCTCACCACCGCCGACGACACCGGCCTGGCGCGGTGGGGGGCGATGCTGCAGAACTGGTCGCGGCTGCTGGCCCGGTCCGGTGTGGCAGCCCTCTTCGCGGCGGTGCAGGCCGAGGACGGCCTTGCCGAACGGGTACTCGCCACCCCGTTCGGGGAACGTCTGCTGACCGACTACCGGCACCTCGCAGAACTGCTGCACGGCCGCTGGACCGCCGGTCTTCGCGGCCAGGCGCTGGTCGCCTGGCTCGCGGCGTCGATCGACTCCAGCGTGCGGGCGGCCGACCGCACCCGACGGCTGGAGACCGACCGCTGGGCAGTCCAGATCATGACCGTCCACAAGGCGAAGGGCCTGCAGTTCCCGGTCGTCCTGGTCCCCCAGGCCACAGACCTGCACCTGCGCGATGACGAGGGCGAGGCGCTGGTCTTCCACACCGACGGGGAACGCGTGCTCGACCTCGGCGGGCTGGGCGCCGCCGGACGGGGCGAGCGGCTGCGCCGCCACGACGAGGAAGTTGCCGAGGACCGACTCCGGGCGTTGTACGTGGCCGCCACCCGGGCACAGTCCCAGCTCACCGTGTGGTGGGCCCGCACCAAGCGCAACACCGACCTGTCCCCGCTGCAGCGGCTGCTGTTCCGTGACCGGACCGCCGGCGGGACACCGCAGCCCGCCTACCGGGTCGACGCCCCGCCCGGCAACGGGCACCCGCGCGACCTGCCGTGGTTGGCCGAGGCCGGGGTCGCGGTCGAGGACTGCCCGCAGCCCGCTCCCGCAGCCCTGCCGCCCACCGGGGAGCAGGCCGCGGCGCTGGCGGCACCGCGCTGGCAGCGGCAGATCGACACCCTGTGGCGGCGCACCTCGTACTCCGGTCTCACCCAGGAGGTGCATGCCCGTCCGCCGCTGGCGCTGGCGGCCGAGCCCGTCCTGGACGACGAGCCGCCGCCCTCCGACGCCGCCGAGGCCCTTGCAACGGGACCGGCGTCCCCGATGGCCGACCTGCCGGGCGGGGCGGCGTTCGGCAGCCTCGTCCACCACGTCCTCGAGACGCTGGACTGGTACGCCCCCACGGCGGCCGACGAACCGGCGCTGCGCGTCCGGCTGGAGACGGCCGCCGCCGCAGCGCTGCAGCGCTACCCGCTGGCCGGGGTGGACGCCGCCGCCGTGGCCGACGGGTTGCTACCAAGCATGGTCACCCCGCTGGGTCGGCTGACCGGCGGCCCGGGGCGGGCGCCCAACCCCCAAAGCG
>JAEZGC010000321.1 GCA_023437345.1 Actinomycetes bacterium | reverse complement strand
GAAGCCGTCAGGCGGGCGGGTTGGACACCGCCTGCAGGACAGGGCGCAGCGCGAGCCACCACTGCTCGCGGGGACGGCGGACGGCGGCGTCCACCTCCTCGGCGAGGTGGGCGAGCGGCCAGTGCCGGATCTCGCCCTCGACCAGCCCGAGGCAGTGGGCCTGGGTGCCGCCGACGGTGAACTGCTCGCCGAGCAGGTGAAGCGCGCGGGAGACCAGCCGGGCCGCCAGCAGCCGGTCGGCAGGGGTCGGCGCCCCGCCCTGCTGGACGTGGCCCAGCACGGCCTGGCGGACGTCGTACAGCGCGCCGCCCTCCTCCTCGAGCAGCCGGGCCAGGAAGTCCGTGGTGTACAGCGGGTTGGCGTTCTCGTTGCGCACCGCCAGGAAGAGCTTGCGGCCGGCGGCGAACGAGCCGCGAAGCCACTCGACGTCGGCCTGCAGCGCCTTGAGCGTGATCCCCTCCTCGTGCAGGTACACCCGCTCGGCGCCCCCGCACAGCCCGCTGACCAGCGCAAGGAAGCCGCAGTAGCGGCCCATGGTCTCCACGACGAACGCCCGCTTGGCCGCCGCCCCCGAGACCTTCAGCCGCTCGATCGCCTGCGTGATCACGTTCAGCGCGGTGTCGGCACCGATCGACAGTTCCGAGCCGGGCAGGTTGTTGTCGATGGACGCCGGCACGCACACCATTGGGATCCGCAGCGCAGGGAACCTTTCGCGCTCGCGGTGCAGCAGGTGGGCGGCCTGGTAGCCGTTCCAGCCGCCGATCACCAGCAGCGCGTCCACCCGGTGCTCCTCCAGCACCCGCGTGATCGGGTACAGGTCCGCCACCCCCGGCACGCCGCGCCGCACCCCGAGTTCGGCGCCGCCGCTGGCGAGCCAGCCCTCGACGTCGGCCCAGCCGAGTTCGGCGACCTGGCCGTCGCGCAGCCCGGGGAAGCCGTCCCGGATCCCGAGCATGGTGTGGCCGCGCCGGATCCCGAGCCGGACGGCGTCGCGCGCTGCACTGTTCATGCCGGGCGCCAGCCCGCCGGCGTGGACGATCCCGATCCGTCGGCCCCGGGACGGGTCGACGCTGACGCTGGGGGAGGGGTCGACGAGTTCGCGGAAGATTTCGCCCATCTCGGTGAAGGCGCCGCCGCGGGCCGCCATCGCCGCGGCGTAGTCGCCGGCGGCGATCAGCGCCGGCACCTCGCGGGTGCGGGCGACCGCCTCGACCAGGGGAACCCGGGTCACCCGGTTGCCGTGGAAGCCGATCACCGGCCCGACGCTGCCGGGGCTGGCGTGCAGCACCTCAAGCGCCGCCTCGTACCCCAGCCAGGTCGACCCCCACCGGTCGTAGGCGCTGGGCGCGCCCCCGCGCTGCACGTGGCCGAGGATCGTCACCCTGGTGTCCTCGCCCAGCCGTGCCTCCAGCACGTCGCGCACGTACCCCGACGTGATCGGCTCGCCGGAACGGTCCCTGGCGCCCTCCGCCACCACGACCATGGTGTCGCGCCGGCCGCCGGCCCGTGCCTGGCGCAGCGCCGCGCACATCGCGTCCTCCCAGCCCGGCGCGGGTGGTGCTTCGGGGATCAGGACGTAGTCGCAGCCGCCGGCGACGGCGGCCATCAGGGCGAGGTAGCCGCAGTGGCGTCCCATCACCTCGACCACGAAGCAGCGCTGGTGGCTGGCGGCGGTGCTGGACAGCGCGTCGACAGCCTCGATGATCCGGTGCAGTGCGGTGTCGGCGCCGATAGTGGTGTCGGTGCCGACCAGGTCGTTGTCGATGGAGCCGACCAGCCCGGCGAACACCAGCGCGGAGTGGGCGGCGGCCACCTCCGGCTCCAGTTCCCCTGCGGCGACCAGCTCGGCCAGCAGCCCCGGCCAGTCGGCCCGGAACTGGTCGAGCCCCGACAGCGACCCGTCGCCGCCGATCACCACCAGCCGGTCGATCCCGTGGCGCAGCAGGTTGGCCGCGGCGGCCCGGCGTCCCTGCCAGGTCCGGAAGTCCTGGCTGCGGAAGGTGCCGATCACGGTGCCGCCGCGGTGCAGGATGCTGCCGACGTCCGACCAGCGCAGCTCGCGGATCCCGTCCCCGCCGTCCACCATGCCCTGGAAGCCCTCGTAGATGGCGTAGACCCGGGCGCCGTGGCTCAGCGCGGTGCGCACCACCGCCCGGACTGCGGCATTCATCCCCTGGGCGTCACCGCCACTGGTCAGGACGCCGACGCGGACGGGTTCGCGAGGCGGGGCGGGGTTCATGGGCTCTCCGGGAGGCGGTGGACGGCCACCATCTTGCCAGTGCCGGGCCCGCCGGGACGGCCCCCCGGTCAGGTCAGGCCGAGGTACTCCTCGAGGGTCCTGGTGTGGTTCGGCTTGAACGTGAGCGAGTCCGCCTCCCCGATGTAGCGGAAGTGCCACGGTTCGTAGGCGTAGCCGGTGATCTTCTCCTTGCCGGGCGGGTAGCGCAGGATGAAGCCGTACTCGCGGGAGTGCCGCCACAGCCACTTGCCGGTCCTGGTGTTGCGGACGCCGGTGCCCCAGGTCCTGCCGTCCCACAGGTCGACAGCCAGGCCGGTCTGGTGTTCGCTCTTGCCGGGTTCGGCGGTGTAGCGCCGGGCGAGCTTCTCGTTGCCGTACTCGACGATCTTCTGCTTCAGCAGCGCGTCCTGTTCGGCGTAGGAACGGTAGGCGCTGCGGACCCGGATCCGCACCCCAGCCTTCCGGGCGTCGGCAGTCATCCGCGCCAGCGCCTTCGCCGCCACCTTCTCAAGGCCGTGTTCGCCGGGGTCGGCCGGACGGTACCGCCGGGTGATCGGGTGCGCCCGGGAGACCACGATGATGCCGTTCACGACGTAAGGCTGGTCGCGCTCGCGGCCGGTGCGGGTATCCGGGGTCGGTCCGCTCGGGGTGGGCTTGGGTGTCGG
>JAEZGC010000316.1 GCA_023437345.1 Actinomycetes bacterium | reverse complement strand
TCCTTCGGGGTGTCCGACATCACTGACTCCTTGGCTGTGGGTTGGTGGTGCGAACCACGTACCCGACCCGAAGCGCGCTGAACCGTCGATCCGCCACTCGGTGAAGGGATCGGAGCAACATCGCGGGTGGACGACGTCCGGCGCGGTCCACCTGCGGGCCGGGTGCCGACCGACGATAATCGCCGGGACGGCAACGCGAGCGGAGCGGAGACCATGTGACCGGGCCCACGACGAACCGGCGGACGCTGCTGCGGGCCGCCGCCGCGGTGGCCGGCCTGCTGTTCACCATCGCGGCCTGCACCGCCGGCCCGCCACCGGGTGGCGCCGCCACCCCGATGCCGTCCCCGTCCGTCACTCCCAGCCGCTCGCCGAGCCCGACGCCGACGCCCACGCCCAGCCCCACCCCGACCGGCTGGACGCTTCCGCCCGGCACCACCATGGGTGCGATCTTCGGTGACCCGTGGTCGTCCAAGCGCAGCGCGCAGGACGCCGTCATCGAGTCGGCGATGCAGCTCATCGACGACACCCCCAGGGGCGAGACGCTGCTCGTGTCGATCTTCAACATGACCTTCCCCGGCTTCGACAAGACCCTGCTGCGCGCCCACGAGCGCGGTGTCCGGGTGCGCGTCCTGGTCAACCACGAGAAGTCAGACCGGCGCCGCTACAACGCGTTGAAGCGCGGACTCGGCCGGGACACCGACGCGCGGTCGTGGTTCGTGGTCCGCGGCGGCGGCGTCCGGATGCACTCCAAGTTCGTCCTGGCCAGCCGCAGCGGCGGCAGGGAGCACGTCGTGTGGATGTCCTCGGGCAACATGACGATCGCCAGCGGACGGCGCCAGGCCAACGAGGCGCTGGTCATCACCGGCGATGTGGCCCTGTACGACTTCTTCGCCGAGCAGTTCGACCTGATGGTGCGCGGGGTGAAGGACCCTGCCAAGCTGGCCCGGTTCGCCGAGACACCGACCGCCCGGGTGCAGGCCTACCCGCTGCCGGAGGGCGGCAAGGAGAACGATCCGGTCCAGGCGATGCTGGAGGACGTCACCTGCATCGTGGGCGGCGAGCGCACCGTGGTGCGGATGGCCCAACTGTTCTTCACCGACGAGCGCCGCTACCTTGCCGGGCAGTTGCGCCGGCTGAAGGCCGAAGGCTGCGACGTCCGGCTGGTCGGTCACATGCACCAGTGGGACAAGGCGAGGGTCGACCTCGTGCAGCCCGGCGCCGGCCGCATCGACGTCCGCTCCGCGCAGGGTGCGGCGCTGCACACCAAGATCACCACCATCGACGGCTGGGACGCCGCCGGGAAGCCGCTGAAGATAGCGATGGCAGGAAGCCACAACCTCAGCGGTCGGGCGCTGACCCGGATCCCGGAGGGGGTGAACGACGAGTTCTCGATAGTGGTGGCCGACCCAGCCACCGTCGACGCCTACAGCGGGTTCGTCGACTGGGTGATAGACGAGCACTCGGCGCCGGTCAGCAAGTAGCCGCCCCGCGCAGCGGGCGTCCCGGGCAGGAAGTCACCGGCGAGGCTAGGCTCGCCGAGGTGACCACCACCCTGCGGGAGATAGTCGAGGGCAGCCGCCGGATCGTCTTCTTCGGCGGCGCCGGGGTGTCCACCGAGAGCGGCATTCCCGATTTCCGGTCGGCTGCCGGGCTGTACCGCGCCGGCTGCGGTGATCGGTTCCCGCCCGAGCAGATCCTCAGCCGCAGCTTCTTCGACGACCACCCCGAGGACTTCTTCGCCTTCTACCGCGAGCACCTCGTCCACACCGACGCCCGGCCCAACCCCGCCCACCGGGCGCTGGCCAACCTGGAACGCGCCGGGCTGTTGAGCGCGGTGGTGACCCAGAACATCGACGGCCTCCATCAGGCGGCCGGCTCCCGGCGCGTGCTGGAGCTGCACGGCAGCGTGCACCGCAACTCCTGCCTCGGGTGCGGGCGTGGCTACCCGCTGGCCGAGCTGCTCGCGATGCCGCTGGTGCCGCGCTGCGCTGACTGCGGGGGTGTGGTGAAGCCTGACGTCGTGCTCTACGAGGAGGCGCTCGATCTCGCGGTGGTGCAGGCCGCGGTCAGCGAACTGGCCGCAGCGGACACCCTGGTCGTGGGGGGAACCTCGCTCCAGGTGTACCCGGCAGCCGGCCTGTTGCAGGCCTTTACCGGGCGACACCTGGTGCTGATCAACCGGGACGCCACCGACTACGACACGCTCGCGACGCTGACCGTCCGCGAGCCGATAGGTGAAGCGCTGGGCTGGCTGGCCTGAGCCGCCTCAGACGACGGCTGCCGCCTCGTGGAAGCCGAGCCGCGGATTGCGCGGGAAGAAGCCGTCCGGCGCACCGAGGCCGAGGTTGACCACCAGGAAGGTGCGCAGCGCAGTCCCGGCGAAGAACTCGGCATCGATCCCTGCGGTGTCGATGCCGCCCATCGGGCCGGCGTCGAGCCCGGCGGCGCGCACCGCCAGGATGAACGCGCCAGCCTGGAGCCACGCGTTGTTGAGCGCCATCAGCGCCCTGCCGTCCGGATCGGCGGCGAGCCGGTCGCGCACGCCGGCGTTCTGGGGCGCCACCCGCGGCAGGTGCTCGTGGAAGTCGGTGTCCGCGGCCAGGATCGCGGTCACCGGGGCTGACTCCGACTTGGCCCGGTTCCCGGGGCTCAGCAGCGGCAGCAAGCGCTGCCTCGCCGGCCCGGAACGCACGAAGGTTATCCGCAGCGGCTGGCTGTTCATGGCGGTGGGGGCCAGCTTCGCCAGATCGTAGATCTCCTGCAGCTTGTGGTCGTCCACCGGCTCGTCGGCGAACCGGTACGCGGTGTGGGCGGCGGTGAAGATCTGGTGCGCCGAGGTGGCGCTGGTGGTGACGGACATGGCACTCCGGACTCGATGCTTTACAGTTCAACCATCGCAACAAAAGGTCTGACCACTTGTATTCCAGACCGCCGGAGTACCGTGTCGGGCCATGGCGAACCGTCTCTTCCTCGCCGTCCGGCCAACCCCCGCGGTAGCCGACCAGCTTGAGTCGTACGTCGAACCGCGGCGCGGGCTCGAGCCCGGGCTGCGCTGGGCCCACCCCGAGCACTGGCACCTCACGCTGGCCTTCCTCGGGCGGGTCCCGCACGACGCCGCAGCCGACCTGTCCGACGACCTCGCCGGTGTCGCCGCCCGGACGGGGCCGTTCGACATCACCATCGGCGGGGCGGGCGGCTTCCCCCAGCCCCACAACGCGCGTGCCCTGTGGCTCGGGGTCGGCGACGGCGCAGCCGACCTGGCGCAGCTCGCCCGGCGCTGCCGGACGGCCGTCGCCCGTCGCGGCCTCCCGATCGAGGGCGGCGGCTTCCACCCCCACCTGACGCTGGCCCGCAGCCGGGGGAGTGACGCCCGCCGCTGGCTCGCGGTGATCGACAGCTTCGGCTCGTTCAGCTGGCCGGTGACCGATTTCGTGCTGGTGGACTCCGAGCTGACCCGGGGCGGCCCCAGGCATCGTGTCACCGACCGGTTCGAGCTCACCGGTGGTGGGAGGATGCAGGGGTGAGCGACCCAGCCATCCCACCCGCACCCCGGCCGCGTGCCGCCGTGGCCGCGCTGCCCGGTTACGTGGCCGGACGGCGCGCGTCCTCGGCCGCGACGGCGGCGCTGGCCTCCAACGAGAGCCACGAGCCGCCGCTGCCGGGGGTGGTCGAGGCGATAGTCGAACAGGCCGCGCGCGCCAACCGGTACCCCGACATGGGAGCAGAGGCGCTCCGCGCCGCGCTGGCCGGCCACGTCGGGCTCGATGTCGAGCAGGTCGCCGTCGGGGCGGGCAGCGTGTCGGTGCTGCAGCAGGTGATCGACGCCTTCTGCGAGCCCGGCGACGAGGTGGTCTTCGCCTGGCGGTCCTTCGAGGCGTATCCGATCCTGGTCTCCCTCTCCGGCGCGACCGCCGTCCGCGTCCCGCTGCTGCCGGACGAGCGCCACGACCTGCCGGGAATGCTCGCCGCGATCACCGGCCGCACCCGGCTGGTGGTGCTGTGCTCGCCGAACAACCCGACCGGGACCGCGCTGACCCCGCAGGAGGTCGCCGGCTTCCTGGGTCAGGTCCCCCCCGGGGTCGTCGTCGTCCTGGACGAGGCGTACGTGGAGTACACCGCCGACCCCGCTGGACGGGCCTCGCTGGACCTGCTCGCCGGGCACCCCAACCTGTGCCTGCTGCGCACCCTGTCCAAGGCGTGGGGGCTGGCGGGGCTTCGGGTCGGGTACGCCCTGGCGCACCCGCCGGTCGCCGAGGCGCTGCGGCGCACCGCGATCCCGTTCGGGGTGAGCGCGGTCGCGCAGGCGGCGGGGGTGGCCGCGCTGGCTGCCGCAGACCATGCCGTCGTCCGCACCGCCCGGGTGGTGACCGAGCGTCGCCGGGTCACCGAGGCGCTGCGGGCCACCGGCTGGCGGGTCCCCGACAGCGAGGCGAACTTCGTCTGGCTGCGCACCGACGACCGCCTGCACCCCCAGCTGATGGCGGCCTTCGACGAGGCTGACATCCTGGTCCGCGGGTTCGTCGGCGACGGGATCCGGATCTCGCTAGCTGACCCGGCGACCAACGATCGCGTGCTGGCCGTGCTCGGCGACGCCGCGAGGTTCGCCCACCGGTGAGCGAGCCTGCCGACCTGATCCCGCTGCGGCACAGTCTTGTGGAGGACGTCGGCGGTCTGGTCACGGGCGTGCTGCTGGTCAGCCTCGGCCTTGCCATGCTGGTCGCCGCCTCGGCGGTGACCGGCGGAACTGCCGGGTTGTCGCTGCTGCTTCACTACGCGACGGGCTGGGAGTTCAGCGTCGTCTTCGCCGTGGTGAACCTGCCGTTCTACCTGCTGGCGATCCGGGCGAAGGGGTGGCGGTTCACGCTGCGCAGCCTGCTGGCGGTGGCCGGGGTGTCCCTGGTGTCGGCAGTTCTGCCCGGTCTCCTGGTGATCACCGCCCCGGTGGGCTGGTTCGCGATCCTGCTCGGCAACCTGCTGGTCGGCACCGGCATCCTTGTGCTGTTCCGGCACCAGTCCAGCGTCGGCGGGTTCAGCATCCTCGCGCTGGTGGCCCAGGAGCGCGCCGGGTGGCGGGCCGGGTACGTCCAGCTCGGGCTCGACCTGGCGGTGATCCTGGCGGCCTTCGCCGTCGTTGACCCGGTCCGGGTCGCGCTGTCGGCGGCCGGAGCCGTGGTGCTCAACCTCGTCCTGGCCCTCAACCACAAGCCTGGACGCTACCTCGGCTACTGACCGGGGGTAGATTCACCCCTGCCCACGGCCGCGCCGAGGGGACACGCTAGGTGGAATGGACCTGACGGACTTCTACTCCCTGATGGCGATCACCTGCTTCACCCTGGTGGGCCTGTGGTGGACGGTAGTCGAGCGGCACCCGGCGTGGAAGGTCGACCAGCGGCGGCGCCGGCTGGCCGGCGGGGTGTACCTCTCCTTCCTGCTGCCCGGACTGATGAGCACCTTCGCGCAGGTGGACGCGGGCAACCCGCTGATCTGGCGGGGCAGCTTCGCCGCGGCCGCGCTGGTCGGGCTGGTCTCCACGATCCGGCTGGTGGGGCTCGACACGCAGGGGCCGCGCGGCCCGTTCCGCAGGCACCGCTGGGTGGTGCTGGTGTTCTACGCCCTGGTGCTGCTGCTCGGCGCGGTCCCCGAAACTGCCGCCGTGGTCGGGCTGACCGCCCTGCAGGCGGCATCGCTGGCGCTGATCGGCCTCATCGTGCTGGGCCACGGCCTGGCCTGGGAGTTCATGATGGAGCCGGAAGCCGAGCAGGAGGACACCGCCAGCCCGTGACCTCCGGGCCGGGCCCTGACCGCGACCGGGCAGCCGTTCGTGGCCGGCCGCGGGGACCGGGCAGCCCGGGGAGTGCGGCACAATGGTCCCGGCCCGCGCGGATCGCCGGTGCCCTGTTCGAGAGGAAATCCCGTGTCCGTCAACCTCACCGTGGTGCGTCCCGAGTCGCGCGAGCCGAGGGTGGTTGAGACGGGCACTACCGGGCTCGACCTGTTCGGCGACGACCAGCGGATCGTCGCGCTGCGGCGCAATGGCGCGCTGGCCGACCTGGCCACCGTCCTCGCCGAGGGCGACGAGGTGGAGCCGGTCGCCATCGACAGCCCCGACGGCCTCGACATCATCAGGCACTCCAGCGCGCACGTCGCCGCCCAGGCCGTGCAGTCGCTGTTCGTCGAGGCGAAGCTGGGCATCGGGCCGCCGATCACCGACGGGTTCTACTACGACTTCGACGTGCCGACCCCGTTCACCCCCGAGGACCACAAGGCGATAGCCAAGGCGATGGACCGCGTCGTCAAGGAGCGTCAGCGCTTCGTCAGACGGGTGGTCACCGACGAGCAGGCCCGCGCCGAGCTGGCGTCCGAGCCCTACAAACTGGAACTGATCGGGCTGAAGGGCAACAGCGACGCCGCCGAGGGTGCCTCGGTGGAGGTGGGCGCCGGTGAGCTCACCATCTACGACAACGTGCGCCGCGACGGCAGCGTCGCCTGGAAGGACCTCTGCCGCGGGCCGCACGTCCCGCACACCGGCTACCTCAAGGCGTTCGCCATCACCCGCAGCTCGGCCGCCTACTGGCGCGGCGACCAGGCCAACCAGCAGCTGCAGCGGCTCTACGGCACCGCCTGGCCCACCCGCGACGACCTGGCCGCCTACACCCATCGGCTCGCCGAGGCCGCCCGCCGCGACCACCGCAAGCTCGGCGTCGAACTCGACCTGTTCAGCTTCCCCGAGGAGCTGGGGGCGGGCCTGCCCGTCTTCCATCCCAAGGGGGGCGTGATCAAGCGCGAGATGGAGGACTACGTCCGCGCCGCGCACATCAAGGCGGGCTTCCAGTACGTCGGGACGCCGCACATCGCCAAGGAGGGCCTGTTCTACACCTCCGGCCACCTCCCGTACTACGCCGACATGATGTTCCCGGAGCTTGACGACGACGGCCAGAAGTACCGCATCAAGGCGATGAACTGCCCGATGCACAACCTCATCTTCCGCTCCCGCGGCCGCTCCTACCGTGAGCTCCCGCTGCGGTTCTTCGAGTTCGGCACCGTCTACCGCAACGAGAAGTCGGGGGTGCTGCAGGGCCTCACCCGGGTGCGCTCGATAACCCAGGACGACTCCCACTCCTACGTCGCCCCCGACCAGGCCGAGGACGAGATCAAGCACCTGCTCGGGTTCGTCCTGAAGCTGCTCAAGGACTTCGGCCTCGACGACTTCTACCTCGAGCTGTCCACCCGCGACAGCGACGGCAAGAAGAAGGACAAGTTCATCGGGTCTGAGGAGGAATGGGCCAAGGCCACCGCGATCCTTGAGAAGGTGGGCCGGGAGTCGGGCCTCGACCTGGTGCCCGATCCGGGCGGCGCCGCCTACTACGGACCCAAGATCTCGGTGCAGGCCAAGGACGCCATCGGCCGCACCTGGCAGATGTCGACCATCCAGTACGACTTCAACCAGCCGGCCCGGTTCGGGCTCGAGTACACAGCTCCCGACGGCAGCCACCAGCAGCCGGTGATGATCCACTCGGCCAAGTTCGGCTCCATCGAGCGCTTCCTCGGCGTGCTCACCGAGCACTACGCCGGCGCCTTCCCGGCCTGGCTGTCGCCGGTGCAGGTGGTCGGCATCCCGGTCGCCGCCGAGTACGAGCAGTACCTGGCCGGGATCGCCGCCCAACTGACCGAGGCCGGGATGCGCGTCGAGCTCGACGCCAGCGACGACAGGTTTGGCAAGAAGATCCGCAACGCGCAGACCCAGAAGGTGCCGTTCATGCTGATCGCCGGTGAGCAGGACGCGTCTGCCGGCGCTGTGTCGTTCCGCTACCGCGACGGCAGCCAGCGCAACGGCGTCCCGGTCGCTGAAGCGGTGGCCGAGCTCGTCGAGGCCTGCCGCCGGCCGCAGCCATGACCGCGGAGGACCCCGGCTCGTTCGCCGGGGTGCCGGACGCCTTCCAGCGGCTCTGGACGCCGCACCGGATGGTCTACATCGGGGGCGAGAACAAGCCGCTCGACGACACCGCGGGCAGTTGCCCGTTCTGCCTCGCCCCCGAGCGGGACGATGCCGAAGGCCTGATGGTCCACCGCGGCCAACTGGCCTACGTGGTGATGAACCTGTACCCCTACTCGCCAGGCCACCTGCTGGTCTGCCCGTACCGGCACGTCTCCGACTACTCGGCTGCCACGCCGCCCGAGCGGGCCGAACTCGCCGAGCTGACCGCCACGGCGTTGGGAGTCATCAGGTCGGTGTCCCACCCGGCCGGCTTCAATGTGGGCATGAACCTGGGGGAGGTGGCCGGTGCCGGGATCGCCGCCCACCTGCACCAGCACGTCGTGCCGCGCTGGCGTGGCGACGCCAACTTCCTGCCGGTGATCGGCCAGACCAGGGCGTTGCCGCAACTCCTTGAGGAGACCCGCCGGGCGGTCCAGCAGGCCTGGCCGGCCTGACTCGTTGTTAGGCTGTCGGCGTGGCCGGGGAACCCTATGACACGACGCGGATCTGGACGATTCCCAACGTCCTGAGCTTCCTGCGGCTGCTCGGCGTCCCTGTCTTCCTGTGGCTCCTGCTGGCCCGTGACAACGACATCCTCGCCGTCGTGGTGCTGGCCGCCGGCGCCGCCACCGACTGGTTCGACGGCTACCTGGCGCGCAAATGGAAGCAGCGCTCCCGGCTCGGCCAGGTCCTCGACCCGGCCGCCGACCGGCTCTACATCCTCGCCACCCTTGTCGGCTTCGTGCTGCGCGACATCATGCCCTGGTGGCTGGCTGTGATCATCGTGGCCCGCGACGTGGTGCTGTTCACCTTGTGGCCGTCGCTGCGGGCACGCGGCTTCATCAGCCTGCCGGTCCACTTCATAGGCAAGGCCGCCACCTTCGTCCTGCTCTACGGCCTGCCGCTGGTACTGCTGGGCGCCGGGGACGCGCCCTGGCAGCTGTGGGCCCGGGTGCTCGGCTGGGCACTGGTGATCTGGGGCACCTGGCTGTACTGGTCGGCCGGCGCCTTCTACCTGCGGCAGGGCTTCGACGTGATGCGACGCTTCCCGCCGCTGCCGCGGGCCGCGACGGGCAGCACGCCATGACCGGGACCCGGCCACCGCGCCGGGTGGACGAGAGCATGGACCTGCTCAACGACATAGTCCGGCAACCGATAGACCCCGATTACCACGCGGCGCCGGCCCCGGCACAGCCGCCCCGGCGTTCGCTCGTGGTGGCCGCCATCCTGCTGGTCTTCGGTCTGATGGCCGGCACCTCGCTGTCGTCCACGCTGCGCGCCCAGCCCCAGGTGCAGCAGGAACGCGAGGACCTGCAGTCCCGCGCCGAGCAGGCAGCCCGCCGGATCGAGGAGTTGCGCGCCGAAGCCGACGACCTGGCCCGCGCCAACCGCGACCTGACCGCCGCCGGGGCCGGGCTCGACGCCCAGACCAAGGCCGAGCTGCGCCAGCTCGAGGCAGTCAGCGGGGCCGGTGCGGTCACCGGGCCCGGGATCCTCGTACTCGCCGACGACGGCGACGCCGACAGCCGCGAGGCGCGGGTGGTGGACGCCGACCTGCGCCAGCTGGTCAACCAGCTGTGGCGCAGCGGCGCGGAGGCGATAGCGGTCAACGGCCACCGACTCTCGTCGCGCACCGCGATCCGCAGCGCAGGGGACGCCATCACCGTCGACTACCGCTCGCTGACCCGCCCCTACCGGGTGGAGGCTATCGGTGACGCCGATGCGATGGTGAGCCGCTTCGCCGGCTCGCCCGGCGGGCAGTGGTGGGCCTACCTGCAACAGAACTATGGCGTCGACTTCGAGCTCACCAGGGCTAACGAGCTGACCCTTGCCGCCGACCCGGGGCTGTGGGTGGAACGAGCGCAGGTGGCGCAGTGAGGACGGGAGGTGCCGGGTGTACGCGATCCTCGGGTTGCTGATCGGGGTGGCGCTGGGAGTGTTCCTGCAGCCGTCGGTGCCGGCCGTGCTGCAGCCCTACCTCCCGATCGCCATCGTCGCCGCGCTGGACGCCATCTTCGGCGGCCTGCGTGCCTACCTTGAGCGCACGTTCAGCGACCGGGTGTTCGCCGTCTCCTTCGTCTCCAACGTGCTGATCGCCGCCCTCATCGTGTGGGTGGGCGACCAGATCGGGGTCGGCGCGCAACTGTCGACCGCCGTCGTGGTCGTGCTGGGCATCAGGATCTTCACCAACGCCGCTGCCATCCGCAGGACGCTGTTCCGTGCCTGAACCCCCGAGCACGCCGCAGCGCCCGCCCGCCCGCCGGGCGGGTGAGTTGCTGCGGTTGATGGTGCGCCCCACCCGTTCGCATCTGCTGGTGGGGGTCATCCTGCTGGTCTGCGGCCTGGTGATCACCCTGCAGGTCAGGTCCCGCTCCGACGAGCAGGACTACTCGAGCCTGCGGCGTGCCGACCTGATCGCGATCCTTGACGACCTGACCGCCGAGTCGCGCCGGCTGGAGGCCGAGATCGCGCAGCTGCGCCAGACCCAGCAGCAGTTGCAGAGCGGGGCCGACCGGCAGCGGGTCGCGCTGGAGGAGGCCGGACGCCGCCGCGACGCCCTGTCCATCCTCAGCGGCACCGCGCCCGCCGCGGGGCAGGGGATCAGGGTGGTGATCGACGACCCGGCCCACGCGGTGCGCGACACCATGCTGCTCAACGCCATCGAGGAGTTGCGCGACGCCGGCGCCGAGGTGATCGAGCTGAACGACACCGTCCGGGTGGTCGCCGCCACCTGGGTCGGCAGCAGCGGTGACGAACTGGTGGTCGACGGGGTGACGGTGCACCGTCCGATAGTCATCGAGGCGATCGGCGAGCCGCACGCCCTCACCGAAGCGTTGCGGTTCCGGGGCGGGCTGGTCAGCGAGATCCAGGACCCTGGCATCGGTGGCGCGGTATCGATCTCGAGCCAGGAACGGGTACTGGTCGCGTCGGTGCGACCCGCCGTCACACCGCGGTTCGCGCGTCCGGCGTGAGTGGTACGCCGGGGCGCGCCAATCGGTAAGGTAATGACGAGACCTACCCAGCGACAAGGAGCCTCTCGTGTTCCCAGACGACCTCCGCTACACAGCCAAGCACGAGTGGGTGCGCCTCGGCTCCGGCCCCACCGCCAGGGTCGGGATCACCGACTACGCCGCCGAGCAGCTCGGCGACGTCGTCTACGTGTCGCTGCCGCAGGTGGGTGAGGAGGTCGCCCTCGACGATGCCTGCGCCGAGGTCGAGTCCACCAAGAGCGTCTCCGACGTGTTCTCCCCGGCGTCCGGCGTGGTCACCGCTGTCAACGAGCTGCTCAACGGCGCCCCCGAAACCATCAACGCCGACCCCTACGGCGACGGCTGGCTGTTCGAGCTCGAGCTGGCCGACCCCGAGGAACTCGACGACCTGATGGACGCCGACGAGTACGGCGAGCAGGTCTCTGGGTAGGCTGAGGGTCTACCTCAGCGTCAGTCTCTGCACCGCAGCCGAGCACAGGGAGGATGGCAGATGATGAGATGTCCCGCCTGTGGCCATGACGTGACCGAGGCCAGCAACTTCTGCCCACACTGCGGCGCAAGCCTCGCCAAGGTGTCCGGCGACACCACCCGCGTCATCCCCGCCGTCTCCGACGACTTCCAGTTCGAGGACCTCGACGCCGACGACCGCGCCGCTGTGGAGGCGCTGCCGGAAGCCTCGGCGCTGCTGCTGGTGCCGCACGGCACCAACGCCGGCGCCCGCTACCTGATCGACGCCGACGTCACCACCGCCGGCCGCCACCCGCGCTGCGACATCTTCCTCGACGACATCACGGTCTCCCGCCACCACGCCCGGTTCACCCGCCGCGACGGCCTGATCTGGATCAGCGACGAGAACAGCCTCAACGGCACCTACGTCAACCGGGCTCTGATCGAGGAGCCGGTGGCGCTGCGCCGCGGCGACGAGGTGCAGATCGGCAAGTTCCGCATGGTCTTCTTCAGCGGACCGTCCGGGCAGGGCTGATGGCCATTGGCCTGCGGAGCAGCGGGCAGGTGCTCTCGGTGCTCAAGCCCGACTTCCCCGACGTGTCGATCTCGAAGATCCGCTTCCTGGAGTCCGAAGGGCTGATCTCGCCTGAGCGGGCCCCGTCCGGCTACCGCCGCTACGCCGACTCCGACATCGACCGGCTGCGTTACATCCTCGACGTCCAGAAGAACCACTACCTTCCGCTGAAGGTGATCCGCGAGCACCTCGACATGATGGACCGCGGCGAACCGCCGCCCAGCCTGGCGCCGCCGGTGCCGCCGTCGGAGGCGGTCGAACCGGCCCAGGTGGTGACGCCGCAGACGCCGGCGCCGAAGCGTCCGATCCGGGTGACCCGGCGCGAGCTGCTGCGGCTCAGCGGGCTGGGCGAGGCCGCGCTGACCGAGCTGGAGAAGCATGCGCTGGTCGTCCCCCGGCGCGGAACCGTGTACTACGGCCGCGACGCGCTCACCGTCGCGGTGATTGCCCGCAAGCTGGGTGCCTTCGGGATCGACGCGCGACACCTGCGGGTGGTGAAGCAGGCCGCCGAGCGCGAGGTGGGGCTGATCGAGCAGGCGATAGCGCCGCACCTGCGGCGGAATCCCGGATCCCGGCAGCTCCCCGCAGAGGTGATGCAGCTGGTGCTGCACGCCCACGCCGCGATCATGCGGTCGCAGCTACCGCAGTAGGAGGGTGGTGAGGTGCGCGAACTCAGTGTCCACGAAGTACGGGTGAGCACCTCGGGCACCGCGCCCGTGGTGGTCCTGCAGGAGGCCGGCGGCGGCAGGCTGCTGCCGATCTGGATGAGCGCCGGGGGAGCGTCGGCGATCGTGTCCGCCACCGAGGAGCCCGATCCCTCGCGGCCCTGTGTCCACGACCTTGTCGGCGACCTGCTCGCCGCGCTGACCGGCACCCTCGAGGAGGTGCGGATAGTCGGCTACGAGGACGGCCAGTTCTTCGCCGAGCTGCAGGTGCAGGGCGCCACCCTGGCGGCGCGTCCCTCGGATGCCATCGCGCTCGCGCTGCGGGCCGGGTGCCCGATCCGCTGCACCGAGGAAGTGCTCGACCAGGCCGGCGTCGCGGCGGCCCCCGTCGAGGCGCCGGGCGGGGAGGAGGAGGTGGAGAAGTTCCGCGAGTTCCTCGACTCGGTCAGCCCTGACGACTTCTAGTCGCGCGTTGATCCTCAAGTCTCAGTTGAGACTCGGCGCAGGTTGCGGGGGAGTGCGGCGTGTCGTTGACCCCCGCCAGCGGCGGCGGTTACCGTCGTTTCGCAGCGGTACGGCATTGGAGCGGAACGAGGACGACGTGACCAAGACACAGGAAACCCTGTTCGACGGCGACTTCTCGCCGTTGCCCGACGACCTCGGGTTCCGCGGCCCGGTCGCCTGCCGCGCCGCGGACATCACCTACCGCCAGCTCGACTACTGGGCCCGCACCGGCCTGGTGGTGCCCGAGATCCGTCCGGCCGGGGGGTCGGGCACGCAGCGGCTCTACAGCTTCCGCGACATCCTGATCCTGAAGGTCATCAAGCGGCTGATCGACGCCGGCGTCTCGCTGCAGCAGATCCGCACCGCCATCGAGCACCTGCGCGCCCGCGGCGTCCAGGACCTCACCGAGGTCACGCTGATGAGCGACGGCGTCTCGGTCTACGAGTGCACCAGCAACGACGAGATCATCGACCTGCTGCAGGGCGGTCAGGGCGTGTTCGGCATCGCGATCGGCGGCGTCTGGCAGGAGATCGAGGGCACCCTCGCCGAGCTGCCCTCCGCGCGCACCGCCGAGGCGAGCGCCGAGCCGGCTGCCGGCGACGAGCTCGCCGCCCGCCGGGCCGCTCGCAAGATC
>JAEZGC010000294.1 GCA_023437345.1 Actinomycetes bacterium | reverse complement strand
GTGTTGCGCATCGACGCCTCCGGGCGCCGGTGCGGTTACCGGCGGCGCACCGCGCCAGGTGACCGCCGGACCCGGATCACCAGAGAACGGCGATCAGGATGTTGATCAGCCCGAGGCCGCCGGCACTGTGGAAGAACGGCATCGCGGCCTGGTCCTTCGACTGCTTGCGGTGGGCGATGATGGCCGAGACCAGCGCGACCACGGCGATCAGCAGCTTCACCGCGATCTTGACGTTGTTGACCGGCAGGTCCTGCATCTCGCGAAGCCCCACCAGCAGGAAGCCGGTGACGACCTGGGTGATGGCTCCGGTCATCAGCAGCTTGGTGTTGAAGCCCTTGCGTTGACGCACCTGGACCAGGAACACCCCCACCAGGGCGGTCAGCCCAAGGAAGTGAAGGCACAGCACCAACAACCGCAGGATCTCCATGAATGTCCTCTCTTCGATATCCCAACACCCCGGGACGGCCCAGCCGGCCGGGGACACACCTGACATGAGCCAGTTTGGATCACGTCCACCACAAGAGTATCGTCTTACCGACCGTTTAGTAGAATCGAGACCTCGTGACCACCCCGAGCCGCAACAAGGTGCTGTCCGTCCTGTTCGTCGGCGTCCTGATGGGCGCCCTTGACATCGCCATCATCGGCCCAGCCCTGCCCGCCATCCAGGCCGAGTTCGGACTCGACCCCCGGCAGCTGCCGTGGATCTTCACCAGCTACGTGCTGTTCCAGATGATCGGGACGCCGCTGATGGCGAAGCTGTCCGACTTCTTCGGACGGCGCGCCATCTACCTGCTGGACGTCGCGCTGTTCGCAGCCGGCTCGCTCGTGGTGGCGCTGTCCCACGGTTCGGGGATGTGGATCCTGCTGCTTGCCGGACGCGCGATCCAGGGGTTCGGTGCGGGCGGCATCTTCCCGATCGCCAGCGCCGTGATCGGCGACACCTTCCCCGCCGAGGAGCGCGGCCGGGCGCTCGGCCTGATCGGCGCCGTGTTCGGGATGGCGTTCCTGCTCGGCCCCGTGCTCGGCGGCCTGCTGCTCGGCTTCGGCTGGCAGTGGCTGTTCCTGATCAACCTTCCGATCTCGCTGTTCGTGATGGCCGCCGGCTGGCGACTGCTGCCCCACCACCGCATTGTTGACAGCCCGCGCTTCGATTACGCCGGCATGGCGGTCCTCGGGGTGGCGCTCGCCACCCTCACCTTCGCGCTGAACGAGTTCGATCCGAGCCAGCCCGCAGCCAGCATCACCCCGCCCGAGGTGTGGATCACTCTGGTGGTGTCGGTGATCGCCTGGATCGTCCTGGTCCGGATCGAACTGAAGGCGGAGAACCCCGTGTTCCCGGTTCGGCTGCTCGCGAACCGCCAGCTGGCGGTGGCGTTCGCGATCACGGCCGGCGCCGGGCTGGGCGAAGCCGGAACCGTCTTCCTGCCGCTGCTTGCCGTGCTCTCCCTCGGCGTGACCTCGTCGGTCGGCAGCTACCTGCTGCTGCCCCTGGTCGGTGCGATGGCCATCGGCTCACCGCTCGCCGGCCGGCTGGTCGACCGGCTGGGCTCCAAGCCGGTGATCCTCGCCGGCCTGGTCGTGATGGCGACCGGCATGATCGGGCTCAGCCAGTCCGACGCGCTCGGCTGGTTCATCACGTTCAGCGCGCTGATCGGCCTCGGCATGTCGGCCCTGCTCGGCGCGCCGATCCGCTACATCACGCTGAACGAGACCACCCAGGCCGACAGGTCGGCGGCCCAGGGCATGGTGACCACGTTCACCGCCATCGGCCAGATAGTCGCGGCAGCGCTGATCGGCTCCCTGGCGGCGTCCCTCGGCGAGACCGCCAACGGCTACGACCTCTCCTTCCTCGGGATCGGGGTGGTCGCCGCCGTGCTCGCCGTGGTAGGCCTGCTGCTGAAGTCGCGGGCCGTGGAACAGGCCACCCGCGCGAGCTGAAGGAAGACACCCCGTGGACCCGCTCCGTCACCGGATCATCGTCGAGGCCACCCGACAGTTCGTCGAGCGTGGCTTCGACGGCACGTCGATGCGCGAGATCGCCGACGCCTGCGGGGTCACCAAGGCGGCGCTGTACTACCACTACCCGGGCAAGGCCGACCTGCTGCTCGACATCCTTGGTGCCTACCTCGACGCGATGGCGCAGGCAGCCGCCGTCGGGAGGGCGTCAGACCCGTCCCCGGCGGCACAACTGCGCGCCGTCATCGCCGGGCTGTTCGGCTTCCCGCCGGAGGGCCGAGCGGTGATCAGGCTGGCGCTGCACGACCTGCGGCACCTGCCCGAGGCTGACCGCTCAGGTTTCGGCGCCTCCTACCACGAGCGATTCCTGAACCCGCTGGCCGACATCGTGCGCGACGGGATCGCGGCCGGAGAGTTCCCGGCCCACGACCCGATGACCATCGTTTGGATCATCCTCGGCATGCTCTACCCGTTCCTGTCCCGTCGGCCCGCCGAGGGCACCGAGCAGCAGACCATGGCCGAGCTTCTCGATGTGCTGCTGAACGGGCTGCGCCGCCGCTGAGCGACCCCGCCCGCCGGCTACGACTCCCAGGGCAGTTCGCCCAGCACCCCGGCGACCTGGCAGTAGCGCTCGTAGCGGGCGTGGACGAAGTCCGCCTTCGCCGGGTCCGGCTCGAACAGCCGCCAGCTCGGGTTCAGCGCGGTGACTCCCTGCGGCACGTCGGCGAAGGCGCCGACGCCAACCCCGGCCAACGCGGCGGCGCACACCGAACCGAGTTCGCTGACCGGCGAGACCTGGACGGCCACGCCCAGCACGTCGGCGAACCGCTGGCACCACACCGGCGACTTGGTGGCCCCACCGGACAGGCGGACCGGCAACCGCCGCGGCATCGCCGCCTGCAGCCGCTCGATGTGGCGGCGATGCTCGAGGCAGATCCCCTCGATGACGGCACCGAGCAGCTCGTCCTCCCCCGTCGAGGACGACAGGCCGACCCACGCGCCGCGCGCTCCGGCGTCGGCCCGGCTGCCGTCCAGGAACGGCAGGAACATCGGGTCGTCCAGCCGTTGCCGCCGCACCCCCTCCCGCTCGAGGCGGGCGCGGTAGATGTCCTTGCCGTCGGCCCGGTCGGCGTTGCTCGTCCCGGTCATCGCCTGGTTCAGTGCCCAGTCGAAGGTGGACGCCGAGGTCGGCGACGCCTCACACAGCAGCGCGAGACCGCCGAGGGCGATGTTCGCTGCGGTCGGCCGGATCGCACCCAGCACCGAATCCATGGTCGCCGCACCCGCGGGGATCAGCACCTGGTTGACGCTCCAGGTGCCGGCTCCCGCGCAGATCTCGGCGCCGTCGAAGACCCCCGACCCGTGGTGCAGGGCCGCGTTGTCGACCAGCCCGGCGACCACGGGGGTACCGGCGCGCAGGCCGGTCTCGGCGGCGGCCGCAGCCGACACCTCGCCGAGCTCCTGGGAGGCGATCGGGGTCAACAGCAGGCGCCGCACCGCCGACAGGCCGAAGGCCTCGACGGCCGGCTCGTTGAGCGCGAGCGGTCCGCCACCGGAGGCGGCCCAGGCTGTGTTGTCGTACAGCGCGCCCGCGGAGGCGTCCGACAGCTCGGTACGGACCACGCCGGTGAGCCGGCCGCGCAGGTAGTCCTTGCAGGACACCAGCGCGTACGAGCGCTCCAGCACCTGCGGCTCCGACTCGGCCAGGCTGGCCAGGATCGGGCCCGGCTGTCCCGCCCACAGCCCGTTCCAGCTGCGCGCCTGCAGGTCGTCGGCCAGCCCGGCCGCCACCCACCGTCGCACCGCCGCGGCGGCCCGGGTGTCGGAGGCCATCACCGCGTCGCGGGTCGGCAGGCCATCGGCGTCGACCAGGTACAGGCCGTTCCCGTGCCCTGTGAAACCGACAGCCAGCACCCGCGATGCGCCATCGTCGATGTCGGCCAGGACGTCCCTGACGCAAGCGGCGGTCTGGGACCACAACAGCCCGGCGTCGCGCTCGTTGTGCCCGGGCGCGGGGCGGGTGAGCGCCACCGAACGGGCCCTGGTCCGCGAGCCACCGCCGACCAGGTCGAACAGGGTCGCCTTGACCAGCGAGCCTCCCGCGTCGATGGCCAGCAGGTGGTCAGCCTGGCTCACGCGTTCCTCCTGCGACGGTCCGCCTGGTGTGCCTTGCGGGCAGCGCCGGCGTCCACGGCACCCTTGGCCAGCAGTTCCTCTGCGGTGTTCTCGTCGGTGACCAGCACCTTGATGTAGCCCCCGCGGATCGCGCCGAGTACGGCCTCGGCCTTGTGTCGTCCGCCGGCCACCCCGACCACGTTCGGCTTGTCCCGCAACTCCTCAAGACCGATGCCGATGCGGCGGTCCGAGGTGGCCGCGCTGACGATCCGGCCCTGCGCGTCGAACCACTCCCCCAGCATGTCGCCGACCGCCCCCATCGCCGTGAACCTCGCCACCTCCGCGGCGGTCAGCACGCCGGAGCGGACGGCGGACGCCTGCGGACCTGCCGACCCGATGCCGGTGAGCGTCACGATCGCGGTCGCCGCCAGGTCGAGGACGTCGCGGACGGCAGCCTCCTGCCGCAGCAGCGCGGCGGCTTCGGGTGACGAGACGAGCAACGGCGCGGGCATCACGCGCAGGTGGGAGGCCAGCTTCGGGTCGCCGGCCAGCGACTGGGTCAGCGCCTGGATCGATCCGGCCGCGGAGACCAGCGACACCCCCTCGAGCGACTCCCCGGCCAGCATCGCCAGCGCCCTGGCGACCGTGTCGCCCCAGCCGACCCCCACCACAGCGCCGGGGTGCAGGTAGCGCCTCACGTAGGCCGCCAGCGCCGCCGCGACCCGCTCGTTGACCCGTCCGGCAGGCATCGGGCTCTCGTCATCGCGGGGCACCACTATCGCGTCGGTCAGCCCGAAGGTGTCCCGCAGCCGGGTCGACAACCCCAGCGCCGCCAGGCAACGCGCGTCGATCTCGATCCGGACCACGCCCTGGGCGCGGGCGGCCTCCAGCAGCCTTCCCACGGTCTGCCGGGACACGAACAGCCGCTTGGCCACCTGTTCCTGGGTCAGCCCGTCGCCGTGGTACAGCCACGCGGCACGGACCACAAGGTCGAGGTCGCTCGGGGACGACGAGAGCACCATGAAGCGACCCTAGCCAGCCACGCCTTGCCGGAGGCGGCATCCGGCCATCCGGTCGGCGCGCCGTCCGCCTGACGGACTCACGTGTACCACAGGTCGAGGTACGAGGCGACGATCCGCTGCATCCCGTCCAGCACGAGGGAGTTGCGCCAGGAGCTGGTGAAGAACTCGATGTCGGCGCGGCTGGACACCGGTGCGTGAGGCCCCAGCAACCCGGCGTCAGCCAGGTCGGCCGCCGCCGGGCCGGCCACCAGGTCGGCGTTCCTCACCATGGCGCGCAGCAGCAGCGGGCTGGTGTCGCGCTCCAGCGTCGTCCAGATGTTGACCTTGCACACCCCGTCGTCGAACAAGCCGGCGAGCTGCTGCACGGGGACGCTGGAGGCGCCGTGCAGCACCAGCCGGGGCCCGATCCGTTCGGCGATGCCCCGGGCCGCCTCCGGCACGTAGCGCAGGTCGGACGCCGACGCGCGGTGCTCGGTGCCGAGGTTGGCCACGACCATGTCAGCGCCGGTCCGCTCGACGAACTCGACTGCCCGCTCCGGCGACGTCAGCTCGCCGCGCACCTCGCCGCCCGCGTCAACGATCTCGTCAGCAGCGCCCTCGACGAGGATCTGGTCGCCGTGGCGCGCCACGAACCCGGCGGTGGCGTCGAGGTTCACCTCCCACGGCGCGTGCGACGCGTCGTACATCACCGACGAGAACCGCGAGAGGTCGCCATCCAGCCAGGCCGCATCGTCGTCGTACTGGCCATGGTCGAGGTGGGTCAGCACGTCGACGTCCGGGTAGTCGCCGTCGGGCCGGGCCAGCACCTCGCAGTCGCCGAGGAACAGCTGCAGCCCGGTCTCGGGGTTGCGGCTGCCGGCGTAGTGGACGGCCTGCGCCCGGTGGGAGTACCGGCCCGTCATGGCGATGGTCACCGGCACCCGGACGCCCAGCTGCACTGCCTTCGCCTGGCACGCGGCCAGCACCGCCTCCACGGTGGTCTGGTTCTCGGCGCAGAAGGTCGGCACCACCCAGCGCCGCTCGGCGGCGGCACGGTACAGCGCCACCACGTTCTCCTTGCCCAGCACGATAGGCATTGGCTGATTCCTGTCTTGTCGGCCGCGCTAGAGCACGCGGGAGGTTTCGAAGCCGGCATCCAGCAGCGCCAATTGGGCGGTCACGTCCAGCCCACCGGAGAGGGTGTCCAGCTGGGCGGCCAGCAGGTCGCGCCGTCCGCCCTCAAGCACGCCCGGCAGGCTCGCGTCGAGGTGGGACCACAGCCTGGTGGCGTCCCAGCCGTCCTCGCGCAGCAGCAGGGCGCCGGCGGCCGCGATCGCCAGCGACAGGTGCCGGGTCGGAACTGCCCCGGCGGCGGCAAGCCGGTAGGCACCGAGCAGCCGGTCGTCGGCGCCGAGCTTGCGTTCCAGGTCGCGACCGACGCGCTGGGTGGTGTCACCCAGCGCACGGTTGCCGAAGCGGAACAACAGGTCGTCGATGTGGTCGAGCAGCGGCCCGGGACTGACCCCGTAGCCGGCGGCCAGCCCGAGCGCGGCCTCCACCATCGCGGCCCTGACCAGGTACCGCAGTTCGAGGCGCTCGACCGCCTGCGACATCAGGTCGATCCCGAGCAGTCGGCCCAGGCAGGCGGTGAAGCAGTGGCCGAGGTTGTGGAGGTAGAGCTTGCGGTCGCCGTAGAAGGCGAACGGCACTGACCGGTCAGCCACCAGTCCGACAAGCTCCAGCGGGTCGCCGACGACTGCCGCCGCGTCATAGGGCAGGTACGGGTACGGCTCGACCCGCACCAGGGTCGGCTCGTCGGCCTGCACCGCGGGGTCGGGCAGCGGGATCATCCTGCCGACCGAGGTCTCCAGCAGGCCGAGCGCGGCGGCCAGGTCGCCCTCCGACAGGTCGGGCAACCGCTCGGCGAGCAGGTTGCGCATCACCGCGGCGCAGCCGTGCACGTTCTCGGCCAGCAGCAGGTTGAGCGGCGGCCGTCGCGTGGCGATCCGGCGCTGGACGGCGACCGCAAGGGTGTCAGCGACCGCCGGCAGGGCGCGGCCCCCGACACTGGTGGCGGCCAGGTCGGCGTCCACCAGTGCGGCGACCGCGGCCGGGACGTCGCGGGCGTCCAGGGCCGCCACCGGACCGACCAGCCGCCGCCGGACGGTGTCGCCCGAAACCGTCTCGTGCGGGTACTCGCGCTCGCTCGCCAGCGCGGCAACCAGCACCGGGTCGACGTCGAGGAAGGTGACCGTCCAGCCGGCGTCGCACAGCAGCTGTCCGAGCAGGCCGCGTCCCACGCTGCCCGCCCCGAAGACCACCGCCTGCCGCATCTCAACTCCCTGGTCGCCCGGCTGGTCCTCCCAGTTCTAGGGGTCGGACCGATCCACCACAACTCGACGCAGGGGGTTCGGGCAAATGCTCATCACGCGCTGACTTCGCCAGATCCCGCCCAACGCCCCCGTCGCGGATATCGGATCGATACGCAGAATGAGCAGATGCTCACGTCCTGCACATGTGCTTGCTGCGGCCTCCGGGCCTGCCTAACGTCCGGGGCGTAAGGGTGGCAGCCTGCCCCGCACACGCGACGAAGGGTGTCCGATGGTGGACCAGGTGAGTCCGGGCCCGGTGGTTCCCAGGTTGTCGGTCCAGGGGATCTCCAAGAGCTTCGAGGCGATCCATGCGCTGCGCGACGTCTCCTTCGACCTCGCCCCCGGCCAGGTGCACGCCCTCGTCGGCGAGAACGGCGCCGGAAAGTCCACCCTGGTCGGCATCATCACCGGCCTGCGCCAGCCGGACCGCGGCCGCGTCCTGCTCAACGGGACCGAGGTGCGCTTCCACAACCCGCTGGAGGCGCGCGGCCACGGCGTTGCTGCGGTATTCCAGGACCCCAACCTCTTCCCGCACCTGTCCATAGCCGAGAACATCGTCACCGGCTCCTACCCCCGCAAGGGCCTGCTGCTGGACCGGGCAGAGATGCGCCGGATCGCCCGCGCCAAGCTGGACCAGCTCGGCTTCGACCTCGACCCCGACCGGCTGGTCGCCGAGCTCACCGTCGCCGAGGCGCAGTTCGTCGAGATCGCCCGCGCTGTCGAGCCGGGCCTGCAACTGCTGATCCTCGACGAGCCGACCAGCGCCCTGACCCCGTCCGAGGCCGGCCGGCTCTACACGATGGTGGAGGCGCTGAAGGCGGCCGGCACGACAGTGGTGTGGATCTCGCACCGGATGGACGAGATCCGCCGGCTGGCCGACACGATCACGGTGCTGCGCGACGGCCAGCACGTCGTCACCGCCTCGGCCGCCGACCTCGACGACGACGCGATGATCAAGGCGATGGTGGGCCGCACTGTCGCGCTGCAGCGGGTGCCGCGCACCGAACCGCTGGGCCCGCCCCGCCTCAAGGTCAGCGACCTCAGCCTGGCCGGCAGCTTCGCCGACATCTCGTTCGAGGTGGCCGAGGGCGAGATCGTCGCCATCGCCGGGCTGGTCGGCTCCGGACGCTCCGAGATCCAGCAG
This sequence comes from Actinomycetes bacterium, assembly GCA_023437345.1. Taxonomy (GTDB): domain Bacteria; phylum Actinomycetota; class Actinomycetes; order Propionibacteriales; family Propionibacteriaceae; genus Propionicimonas. Next base: position 3,786 of record JAEZGC010000294.1, on the reverse strand, counting down.
GCGATCTTCGGGCTCACCCCCCAGGTCACCGGAACCATCGTGGTGGACGGTGAGGTGGCCCGGCCCGAGAGCCCGGCGGCGATGGCCCGGCGCGGGGTGGTCTACCTGCCTGAGGATCGCGACGCCGAAGGCGTGATCTCCTCCATGTCGATCCAGGCCAATGTCGCGCTGCCGAGCATTCGGGGCCTGTCCCGGCTGGGCTTCGTCTCCCCGCGCAAGGAACGCGAGCTGGCCGGGCGGCAGCGCGAGGCGCTCAGCATCAAGGGCGAGATCGAGGCGCTGGTCAGCTCGCTGTCGGGCGGGAACCGGCAGAAGGTGGCGCTGGCGCGCTGGCTGGCCACCGCCCCCGGCGTCCTGCTGCTCGACGAACCCACCCACGGCATCGACGTCGGCACCAAGGTCCAGGTGCACGACATGATGCGCCGGCTCGCCCGGCAGGAGCGGCTGGCCATCCTGATGGTCTCCTCCGACCTGCCGGAAGTCCTCGCCGTCAGCGACCGGGTCCTTGTGATCCGCCGTGGCCGGCTGGCAGCAACCATCGACATCGACGACGCGACTCAGGAGAACATCATGGCCGCGGCCACCGCCGCCCGCGAGGAGGGCGTGCGATGAACATGTCGTCGCTGCTGCGCAGGCTCAGGCTCACCGGGACCGGCGGGTCGGCACTGAAGGTGCGCGTCCTGGGCGTGCTGGCTTTCCAGCTGATGCTGATCGTCCTGTTCACCGCGCTCGCTCCCCGGTTCCTGTCCTGGGACAACGCCCAGAGCATCCTGTTCACCGCAGCGATCCTCGCCATGGCGGCGGTCGGCCAGACCCTCGTGGTGCTGACCGGGAACCTCGACCTGTCGGTCGGCTCGATCATGGGCCTGTGCGCCTACGTCGTGTTCGACGTGGCCAGCCAGTACCCCTGGCTGATGGGCCTGACGGTCCCGTTCGCCGTCCTGCTCGGCGCGCTGCTCGGTGCTGTCAACGGCTTGCTGGTCGCCTACCTCAAGATCCCGGCGATAGTCGCAACCCTCGGCACCCTGTCGGTCTACCGCGGCATGGTGTCCTTCTATGCCAATGCCATGGAGGTCACCAGCGGCGAGCTCCCCGACTGGATGCGCGACCTGGCCACCGCCCGCTGGCTCGGGCTGTCGTCGTACGTCTGGATCGCCGCCGCGCTGATCGTGGTGGTCGGCCTGGCGCTGAGCCGGCTGCCGTGGGGACGCAAGCTCTACGCCTACGGGTCCAACCCGCGCGCTGCCTACTACTACGGTCTGGCCGAGAACCGGATCCTGGTCGGCGCGTATGTCGCCGCCGGTGCGATCGCCGGGTTCGTGGGGCTGCTGTTGGGCGCCCAGGTCGGCAACATCAACTCGCTGCTCGCGTCCGGGATCGAGATGCAGGTGCTGGCCGCCGTGGTGATCGGCGGGGTCAGTATCTGGGGCGGCTCAGGCAGTGTCTACGGCGCCGCGCTGGGCGCCATAGTGCTGGCGACCATCAACAACGGGCTGGTGCTGCTGGGCGTCCAGGAGTTCTACCGGCTGCTGTTCCAGGGCCTGGCCATCGTGGCGGCGGTCGCCGTCGACGCCGTCGTCCAGAAACGCGTGCTCAGCGCCACCCGCCGCCGCTCCACCCTGGAGGTGGCGGCATGAGGAAGCTCGCCCGCACCTACTCCGCAGAGCTGCTGCTCGTCGTCCTCATCGTGCTGGCCGGCATCTGGTCGTCCCAGTTGTCGCCCTACTTCCTCGACCTGAACAACCTGATGAACTCGGCAGCCTTCTTCGTGGTCTTCGGCCTGATGGCGTTCGGGCTGTTCCCGGTCGTCGTGCAGGGCGAGATCGACATCTCGCTGGCGTCCACCCTCGCGGTGTCCAGCGTGCTGTTCGCCAAGCTCTCGGTGGCCGGGGTGCCGGTGCTGCTCGCGCTACCGATAGTGCTGGCGGTCACCGCAGCGCTCGGCGCCATCAACGGGCTGCTGGTCGCCTACGGCGGGCTGCCGTCGCTGGCTGTCACCCTTGGCACCCTCGGCGCCTACCGCGGTGTCGCCTACCTGCTGGCCGGGGACGCCGGGGTGACCGGGCTGACCGAGGACTACACCCTGCTCGGGCAGTCCTGGGTCGGCGTCGTGCCCTCCACGGTCGTGCTGCTGCTCGTCTTCGCACTGGCGGTCGGCGTCGTGATGGAGACCACCCGGTTCGGCAGGTTCAGCTACGCGATCGGCGCCAACGCCGCAGCCGCGCGGACCGCCGCGGTCCCGGTCCGACAGACCAGGGTGTGGGCCTACGCGCTGGCCGGGATGGGCGCCGGACTGGCCGGCTTCGTGTGGGTGAACCAGTACCAGTCGGCCCGCGGTGACAACGCCGACGGCGCCATCCTCTTCGTGCTGACCGCGGTCGTGCTGGGCGGAGTCTCGATCAAGGGCGGCAGCGGCCGCGCCCTCGGCGTCCTGCTCTCCACTGTGCTGCTGGCGACCATCCAGACCGGCATGAAGCTGGCCAACGTGCCCGGCACCAGCCAGACCCTTGTCGTCGGCCTGCTGCTGATCGCCGCCATCGGCGGTCCCACCGTCGTCCAGCTCATCCGCACCGCGATAGGCCGGGCCAGACCGGCCGCCACCGGGGGTGAGGCCGGATCAGCCTGAGCCCTTCGCACCCGTCCCGGACCCATCCAGACCTCAACCAGTTCAACGACGAAAGGTAACCTGATGTCCATCCCCAAGCGGCTCCGCAAGGTCGGAGCCCTGATCGCCTCCTCGCTGGTGATCGCCTCCCTTGCGGCGTGCACCACCACTCCCCCCGGCACCAGCGCCCCGGCGCAGCCGAGCGAGACCGCCGGCGCGGCCAAGCTCAAGGTGTTCATGGCGCCGAAGTTCACCGGTCTTGCCTACTTCGAGGTGGCCCGCAAGGGCGGCGAGGACGCCGGCGCCGAGTTGGGCCTCGACTTCCAGTACATCGGCTCCGACAAGGCCGAGGCTACCGAGCAGATCGCCACCCTGACCAACGCCGTCGCGCAGAAGCCTGACGCCCTGGTCGTCAGCGCCATCGACGGCGACGCCGTCGCGCCCGCCCTGAAGCAGGCCCGCGAGGCCGGCATCAAGGTGGTCACCTACGACGCCGACGCCGCCGTCGATGCCCGTGACCTGTTCGTCAACCAGCTCTCCTACGAGCTGGCGGCCAAGACGATGCTGGACGCGGCGCTGCTGAACTCGCCGGAGGGCGGCAAGGTGGCCTTCATCTCCGCCTCGCCCACCGCGCCGAACCACACCGCGCACGTGAAGTTCATGAAGGAGATGATCGACAACGATCCGGCCTACTCCATGTTCTCCTACGTCGACACCGTGCAGTTCGCTGCCGATGACGCCCAGAAGAGCCAGGAGCTCGCGCTCAACCTGATCCAGTCGAACCCTGACCTGAAGATCATCATCTCGTCCTCCGCGGTGTCCGCACCGGCGGCGCAGCAGGCGATCATCAACGCAGGCAAGAGCGGCCAGGTCTTCGCCACCGGTGTCGCCCTGCCGTCCTCGGTCCGCGACTTCATCAAGGACGGGCATTCGAAGGCCTTCATGATGTGGGATCCGGCTGAACTCGGCTACGTTGCGACGGTCGCGGCCGCCCAGCTCGCCGAGGGCAAGATCACCGCTGAGGAAGGTCAGACCATCGACGCCGGCAAGGCCGGGACCTACACCGTCGGCAAGGACGGCGAGGTGCTGTACGACAAGCCGCTGATGTTCACCCCCGAGAACATCGACGACTACGACTTCTGACAAGTCGCGGCCCGGCGCCCGGGCACCGCCGGCCGCCC
>JAEZGC010000209.1 GCA_023437345.1 Actinomycetes bacterium | reverse complement strand
CGAGGAGCGGATCCTCGACCTGGTGATGGGCCACCGCTCCACGCTGGTGTTCGCCAACTCGCGCCGGCTGGCCGAGCGGCTCACCGCCCGGCTCAACGAGCTGTGGTGGGAGCGCACCACCGGTGAGTCACCCGAGGGGGTGGGCGGCGGCGGCTTCGAGCGGCTGTACCGACCCAACCGTGACCGGCCACCTGCCCAGGTGATGGGCCAGGCCGGCCAGACCGCGGGATCGCCGCCGCGGTCGCCGGACGCCGGGGTGGCCAACCCTGGCGCCGTCCGGGGTGCGCCGGCGGTGGTCGCCCGCGCCCACCACGGCTCGGTGAGCCGCGAGCAACGGTCCCTGATCGAGGAGGAGCTGAAATCGGGCCGGCTCCCTGCGGTGGTCGCCACGTCCAGCCTCGAACTGGGCATCGACATGGGGGCTGTCGACCTCGTCGTGCAGGTCGAGTCACCTCCGTCGGTGGCGTCGGGGCTGCAGCGGGTCGGCCGGGCCGGGCACCAGGTGGGAGCGGTCTCCCACGGCGTGCTGTTCCCGAAGTTCCGCGGCGACCTGGTGCAGACGGCGGTGACCGTGGAGCGGATGCGGGCCGGCGCTATCGAGGCGCTGCGGGTGCCCGCCAACCCGCTCGACGTGCTGGCCCAGCAGGTGGTGGCGATGGTCGCCATGGACGACTGGCAGGTGTCCGACCTGGCCGGCCTGGTGCGACGTTCGGCACCGTTCACCGGCCTTACCGACGCGGTGCTCGAGTCTGTCCTCGACATGCTGAGCGGGCGCTACCCGTCCGACGAGTTCGCCGAGCTGCGGCCGCGGCTGGTCTGGGACCGGACGACCGGCACGCTGACCGGACGGCGCAACGCCCAGCGGCTCGCTGTCACCAGCGGCGGCACGATCCCCGACCGGGGCCTGTACGGCGTCTTCCTGGCCGGGGAGGGCGAAGGCCGGCGGGTCGGCGAGCTGGACGAGGAGATGGTCTACGAGTCGCGGATCGGGGACATCTTCGCGCTCGGCACCAGCAGCTGGCGGATCGAGCAGATCACCCACGACCGGGTGCTGGTCACCCCGGCGCCGGGGTTGCCGGCCCGGCTGCCGTTCTGGAAGGGCGACACCCTCGGCCGGCCTGCCGAACTCGGCCGTGCGCTGGGCGGCTTCGTCCGCGAACTGACGAGGCTGGGGCCCGAGCAGGCCCGCGAGCGGGTGACCCGCGCCGGGCTTGACGAGTGGGCGACCGACAACCTGGTCGGCTACCTGGCGGAGCAGGCGGAGGCGACCGGGAAGCTGCCAACCGACCGGCAGCTCGTGGTGGAACGCTTCCGCGACGAGCTCGGCGACTGGCAGGTGGTGGTCCACTCCCCCTTCGGCTCACCGGTCCACGCGCCCTGGGCGCTGGTGGTGGCGGCGCGGCTGCGGGAGCGGTTCGGCGTCGACGTGCAGGCGATGCACGCCGATGACGGCCTGGTGTTCCGGCTGCCCGACACCGAGTGGACCGCAGATGAGGGCGCCGAGCTGCTCGACCTGCTGTTCCCCGATCCGCACGACATCGCGCAGGCGGTCACCGCGCAGCTCGGCGGCTCGGCACTGTTCGCGTCCCGGTTCCGGGAGTGCGCCGGACGGGCGCTCCTGCTGCCGCGTCGGCGTCCCGACCGGCGCCAGGCGCTGTGGCAGCAGCGGCAGCGGGCAGCGCAGCTGCTCGAGGTGGCCAGCCAGTACCCCAGCTTCCCGATCGTGCTCGAGGCGGTGCGCGAATGCGTCACCGACGTCTTCGACGTGCCCGCGCTGGTCGACCTGCTGGAGGGCGTCCGGTCGCGGCGGATCACCACCGTCGTGGTGGACACCCCGCGCGCCTCACCGTTCGCCGCGTCGCTGCTGTTCGGCTACGTGGCCCAGTTCCTCTACGACGGCGACACCCCGCTGGCCGAGCGCCGCGCCGCGGCCCTGGCGCTCGACCCGTCCCTGCTGTCCGACCTGCTCGGCACCGCCGAGGGGTTGGCGCTGTCCGACCTGCTCGACCCGGACGCGTTGACCCGCACCGAGGCGGAGTTGCAGCACCTCGCCGAGGGCCGGCGCGCCCGTGACGCCGACGAGCTGACCGACGTGCTGCGGTCGGTGGGTCCGCTCACCACCGAAGACCTCGCCGCCCGCTGCACCACCCCGGACGCCGTCCCGGACTGGCTCGACCGGCTCGCCGGCGAACGCAGGGTGGTGGCCGTCCACGTGCTCGGCTCGCCGCGGTGGGCTGCCGTCGAGGACGCCGGCCGGCTGCGGGACGCGCTCGGCGTGACCCCACCGCCGGGGGTGCCGGACGCCTTCCTCACCCCGGTCGACGACCCGCTGGGAGAGCTGGCGCAGCGCTTCGCCCGTACCCACGCCCCGTTCACCGGCGGCGAGCTGGCCGCCGCGCTGGGCCTGGCTCCCGCCGTCGCCAGGGACGTGCTGCGCCGCCTGGCCGCAGCCGGGAAGCTCGTCGAGGGAGACCTTCGTCCGGCCGGGTGGGAGCCGGTGGCCGGTGCGGTCCACGGCGGGCCGGTGTTCTGCGACAGCCGGGTGCTGCAGGTGCTCCGTCGGCGGTCGGTGGCCGCGCTGCGCGACGCCGTCGAGCCGGTGGCCACCCGCGACTTCGCCAGGTTCCTGCCGAGTTGGCAGAACCTCGGCGAGCTGCGCGGGACCGATGGGGTGTTGCGTGCCGTCGAGCAGCTGGCGGGCGTCGCGCTGCCGGCCAGCGCCATCGAGTCGCTGGTGCTGCCGGCCCGGGTGCCCGACTACCGTCCGGCGATGCTGGACGAGCTGACCGCCGGCGGGGAGGTGGTCTGGCAGGGCCGGGGCGGGCTGGCCGGCGGCGACGGCTGGGTGTCGCTGCACCCCGCCGACGGCGCGGAGAGCACGCTGGCGATCCCCGAGCCGGCGACGCTCAGCCCGGAGGCAGTCAGGGTGTGGGACGCACTGTCGGGCGGCGGCGGCTACTTCTTCCGTCCGCTGGCCGAACAGGCCGGGGTGAACGACGACCCGGTCCTCAGCGAGGCGTTGTGGGAGCTGGTGTGGGCAGGGCTGGTCACCAACGACACCCTTGCTCCGCTGCGGGCGCTGCTCGGCCAGGCCGGCACCACCCACCGCTCGCGCCCTGCCGCGCCACGCGGACGGTACGGCCGCGGCCTGGCCCGTCCGGCGCTGCCAAGACG
>JAEZGC010000173.1 GCA_023437345.1 Actinomycetes bacterium | reverse complement strand
CCCCCCCCCCCCCCCCCCGCCCCGCCCCCCCCCCCCCCCCCCCCCCCCGACGCGGGCTACCACGACGAGGCGGCGCCGCAGGACAGCTTCGGGCCCGACAAGCCGCTGGCCGAAACCGCGATGCTGCTGCACGTCGCGGCCAGGGTTGCCGACCCGGAGGTACGGGGGCGCGTCGCGTCGCTGGTCGAGCGGCTCGCACCGATGGTGCACGCTGACCGGACGGCCGTCGCGCTCGCCCTCTACCCCAGCATCGCCTTGCAGTTGGCCATGCCGCACATCCTGGTGCGCGGGCTGGGAGCCCCCGACGAGCGGCTGGACCGCGTCCTGGCGCTGACCGCTGACGCCTCGGCTGTCGACGGGCGGGAAGTGCTGCCCCACCGCGTCCTTGAACGGCGCTGGCTGGAGGCAGTGTGGCGCGGTGGCCGCCCGAGCCCGGCAGAACCCACGGTAGCTGCCTCGGTGCTCACCCACCCGGTGGACCTGCTGCTCGGCGCCCGCGACGACGCCTACGCATTCACCCACGGCCTGATGTACCTGTCCGGCTTCGGCGGCTGGCCCGCGGCCCTGCCCCGGCACCGGGACGAGGTGCTGGCCGAGGCAGCCGCCCTGCTGGCGCGCGCCCTGGTCGCCGAGGACTACGACCTGGCCACCGAGCTGCTGATGGCCTGGCCGCTGACCGGCTCGGACTGGTCGCCGGCGGCGGCCTTCGGGTTCCGCGTCCTGGCCGAATTCGAGGACGAGGTGGGCTACCTGCTGGCCGGTAACGGCATCCCGGGCCGCTACCACGAGCTGTCCGGCGAGGAACGGACTACCTACGCCCTCGCAGCGAGCTACCACACCGCGTACGTCTGGGGCATCCTGTGCGCCCTCGCGGCCCGTCCCGGGAGCGCGCCCCCACAAGGTCCGGTGGGCACCGCTGCCGATCCCCGGCTGGTGGACGAGCTCCGGGCTCTTGTCCCGGACGCGGACACGCCCTGGCAGCGCAGCTTCGCCAGGCTAGATCCGGCCGGGCGCGCCGTACTGGCACCCTTCCTGGTGGATGCCGTGCTGGTTTCGGCGGCCCGCCGCAGCGACTTCCCAACCGTGGCGGCTGCTCTCACCCTGGCTGCCCGCCACAGCCTGGCGGGCAGTCCGTCCTGCGCGCAGGCGGCCGAGTTGCTCCAGCGACTCGCGGCCGCCCAGCCCGTGCCCGCCACCGCCGACAGCTGACGCGGGACCGGCAGTCACCCCCGGCTGGGCGGCACCAGGAAGGCCAGCGCGACGATGCCAAGGCCGATCCCGAGCAGGACTGCTGCGTCAAGGGCGCGGTTGCGGACCGCCAGCAGCCCGACCCGCTGCTGGGGCAGCAGGCGGAACAGGCCGCCGACCACTGCCGACCCCCCCAGCACAGTGGTGCCCAGGCGCCAGTGGCCCAGCGCCACGATCACCAGCCCGGTAGCGACCCCGGCGAGGACGGTCGCCAGCGGCCATTGGCCCAGCACTTGTTGCATCGCGCTCTTCGGCGGCCGGGAGACCGGCTCCGGCGTGGTCATGAGGCCATCGCCTCCGCCCGCTCGACGACATTGGCCAGCAGCATGGCGCGGGTCATCGGGCCCACCCCGCCGGGCATCGGCGCCACCCAGCCCGCCCGGTCCCAGACCGAGGGGTGCAGGTCGCCGGCCAGGCCGGCAGCGGTGCGGGTGATCCCGACGTCGACCAGGGCGGCGCCCTCGGCGACCATGTCGGCGGTCACCAGGCCGGGCGAGCCCGCGGCGGCCACCACGATGTCGGCGGCCCTGGTGTACCGGGCAAGGTCCCGGGTCCCGGTGTGGCACAGCGTCACTGTGGCGTTCTCGCTGCGCCGGGTCAGCAGCAGGCCGAGCGGACGGCCCACCGTCGTGCCGCGGCCCACTATGCACACCTGGGCGCCGGCCAGCGCGACGCCGTGGTGGCGCAGCAGCTCGACGATCCCCCGCGGGGTGCACGGCAGCGGAGCAGGGACGCCGAGCACCAGCCGTCCGAGGTTGGTCGGGTGCAGCCCGTCGGCGTCCTTGGCCGGGTCGATCATTTCCAGCGCCCAGTTGTCGTCAAGGTGGGCCGGCAGCGGCAGCTGGACTATGTAGCCGGTGCAGGCCGGGTCCTCGTTGAGCGCGGCGATGGCCTCGGCCACCTGCCCCGCCGGGGCGTCGGCGGGCAGGTCGACCCGCAGCGAGGCGATCCCCACCTCGGCGCAGTCGCGGTGCTTGCCGGCGACGTAGGCGCGGCTCCCCGGGTCGTCGCCGACCAGGACCGTCCCCAGCCCGGGGCGCACCCCGCGCTCGGCGAGCGCCGCCACGCGTTCGGTGAGGTCGGCCTTGACCCGGCGGGCGAGCGCGAGTCCGTCCAGCTTCTGTGCCGTCATGGAGTCCTCAGTGGAAGAAGTGGCGGGTGCCGGTCAGGTACATGGTGACCCCTGCCGCACGGGCGGCGTCGATAGTGTCGGCGTCGCGCACCGACCCGCCGGGCTGGACTATCGCGCGCACCCCGGCCGCGATCAGGATGCCGGGACCATCGGCGAACGGGAAGAACGCGTCGGATGCGGCGACCGAGCCCGCGGCCCGCTCCCCTGCCCGCTCGACAGCCAGCCGGCAGGAGTCGACCCGGTTGACCTGGCCCATCCCGACCCCGACCGAGGCGCCGTCGGCGGCGAGCAGGATGGCATTGCTCTTCACCGCGCGGCAGGCCCGCCAGGCGAACTCGAGATCGGCGAGGGTGGCGGCATCGGCCGGCTCGCCGCTGACCAGTTCCCAGTTGGCCGGCGAGTCGCCGGAGGCGTCCAGCACGTCGACGGACTGCATCAGCAGACCGCCCGGCAGCGGGCGGGTCTCCACCCCGCCCCGGCGGCGCGGGGCCACCTTCAGCACCCGGAGGTTCTTCCTGGCGACCAGCACCTCGAGGGCACCCGGCTCGTAGTCGGGGGCGACCACCACCTCGGTGAACACGTCGGCGATCTGCCGGGCCGCCTCCACGCTGAGTGGACGGTTGGCGGCGATCACCCCGCCGAAGGCGGAGACCGGGTCGCAGGCGTGCGCCTTGCGGTGCGCCTCGGCGATGTCGGCACCGACCGCGATCCCGCACGGGTTGGCGTGCTTGATGATCGCCACCGCCGGCTGGTCGAAGTCGTACGCCGCCCGGTGCGCGGCGTCGGCGTCGGTGTAGTTGTTGTAGCTCATCTCCTTGCCGCCGAGTTGCTCGGCGGCGGCCAGCCCGCCCGGGAAGTGGCTGCCGGCGTACAACGCCGCCCGCTGGTGCGAGTTCTCGCCGTACCGCAGCGTGGTCAGCTTCCGCCAACTCGCGCCGGCCCAGGCCGGGAAGCCGTCCCCACCGCTGGTGTCGGTGACCACATTGCCCAGCCAGGAGGCCACAGCTATGTCGTAGTCGGCGGTGTGGACGAAGGCCGCCGCGGCCAGCGCCTGGCGCTGGGCGAGCGTGAAGCCGCCGGCTGCCAGCGCGTCCACCACCTGCGGGTACTGCGACGGGGAGGTCACCACCGCGACGTTGGCATGATTCTTGGCCGAGGCCCGCACCATCGCCGGGCCGCCGATGTCGATCTGCTCGATCACCTCGTCCTGCCCGGCGCCGGAGGACACCGTCTCCACGAACGGGTACAGGTTGCTCACCAGCAGGTCGAAGCCCTCGATGCCCAACTCGGCCAGCGCCTGCCGGTGCGACTCGCGCCGGCGGTCGGCGAGCAGGCCCGCGTGGATCGCCGGATGAAGGGTCTTCACGCGGCCGTCCAGCACCTCGGGGAAGCCGGTCACCTGCTCGACCGGCGTCACCGCGATCCCGGCCTCGGCCAGGGTGGCGGCGGTCGAGCCGGTCGAGACGATCTCCACCCCGGCGGCCACCAGGGCAGCCCCGAGGTCGGCGAGCCCCGTCTTGTCGTAGACCGAGAGCAGCGCCCGGCGCAGCGGCACTTGGTAGTTCATCACTCACCTCGCCCGGCGTAGTCGTTGACGAAGTCGACGAGCAGCCGGCGCTCGACGACCTTTATGCGTTCGTGCAGCGTCTCCACCGAGTCATCGGGAAGCACACTGACCGCCTCCTGGGCGAGGATCCGTCCGGTGTCGACTCCCTCGTCGACGGCGAACAGCGTCGCGCCGGTGACCTTGACGCCGTGGGCCAGCGCGTCGGCGACCCCGTGCATCCCGGGGAAGGACGGCAGCAGCGCCGGGTGGGTGTTCACCATCCGCCCGGCGTAGCGCGCCAGGAAGGCCGCCCCGACCAGCTTCATGAAGCCTGCGCTGACGACCAGATCAGGCTCGTGGCGGGCGACGGCCTCGGTCAGCGCACGATCCCATTCGGCGCGGTCGTCCCCGGCGCGCAGCGGCTGGACGAAGGTGGCGATCCCGGCGCGCGAGGCGCGGACCAGACCGTAGGCATCGGCCCGGTCGGAGCCGACCGCCACCACCTTTGCGGCAAGGGTTCCGGCGGCCTGGGCATCGATCAGCGCCTGCAACAAGGTGCCGGCGCCGGAGACCAGAACCACGAGGCGGGGCGGCATGCGCCTAGCCTAGCGACGGCCCGCCGTCCCGCCTGACCACGCCCAGCAGCCAGCAGCCGATCCCGCCCAGCAGCGCCGACAGCACCAGCAGCGGGGGCGCGATCAGAGCCAGTTCAAGCAGCCGGGGACCGAGGTCGACCAGCCGGAGCGAGCCGAGCGCGCCGGTGGCCGCCCAGGCCGCACCGAGCAGAAGCGCCGAGGTCAGCGCCCCCGCTGCGATCGCGGCGAGCGCGGCATTGGCAGC
>JAEZGC010000139.1 GCA_023437345.1 Actinomycetes bacterium | reverse complement strand
ACAAGGCGGCCCGCGCCGCCAAAGCCGCCGACAAGCAGAAGGCCCCGCGCAAGGAGAAGGTGGAACGCCCCGACAAGGGCGCGCCCGACAAGGTTCGCCCCGTCCGGGGGGGTCTGGTGCTCAGCGGAGTGCCGCGGGTCAACCTGCTGCCCCCCAGCGAGTTGGAACGCCGCGCCACGGTGTCGCTCGTGCGGCGCTGGGTGGTGGGAGTGCTCGCCACCGGGGTGCTGGTCTCCGGTGCGGTCGTCGCCGTCAACGGGCTGCGGGCGGCGGCAGAGCTGGAACTGGTCCTCGAACAGGCCCGCACCGTGGACCTCAACGCCGAACTCGGCGGCTATTCCCACGTCAGTCGGGCACTGGCCGAGCAGACCGACCTCACCGCGTACCGCAGCGCCGCTGCGGGCAACGACCTGGAATGGCGCGCCTTCACCAAGACCCTGCTCAGCGCCATACCCAAGGGCTCCGAGCTGCGCGACTTCACCCTCGTCGCCGGCCCGAACCCGGCGGAGGGTGTCGCCCAAGTGAGCTCGATCGGGCTGATCGGGCGACTCACTCTTGCCACCGAGGACGCCCGCGACGTCGCCCGCATGGTGGAGAGCCTGCGTGCCCTCGACATCGAGCTGTCGGCCGACGCAGGCTCGTTGTCCACGGCCGGCGAGGACGGCTACACCTACACGGTCGAGTTCGTCGTCAACCAGACCGTCTACAGCGGCAGGTTCACCACCGGGGCAGGTGCCCGATGACAGCGCAACGCCGCCTGATCAGCCTGGTCGGGACCCTGGTCGTGATAGTCACCCTTGTCGCCGGCACGCTCCTGATGGCGCTGCCGGTCTACATCGAGTCCCGCGACATCAAGAACGAGGAGACGCGGGTCGCCGCAGCCAACCAGGTGCTGGTCGCCCAGATCGAGGGGTTGCGCGCCAAGGAGGCAGAGATGCCCCAGGTCAACGCCGAGCTGGCCGGACTGCGGACCGAGCTTCCCCACACCCCGCAACTCGACGACGCGGTCAAGCTCGCGCTGCGGGCCGCGAGCACAGCCGGCGGCACCGTGACCGAGGCGAGCTTCGGAGACGTCACAGGCTTCGTCCCGCGCACCATCGACACGGTGATCGAGAGCCTGCCCAAGACCGCCACCGACGTGAAGAGTGCCCAGTCCGACCCGGCCCCCACCAACGGCGACGGCAGCGAGGGAGACTCAGCGACGAGCGGGTCCGACGCGGGAACGACCGGCAACGGCCCAGACACCGCCGCCGGCGCAGCCCAACTGCAGGTGCCGGTCACCATCACCGTCACCGTCCCCAACCCGACCGCCGCCGCCCGCTTCCTCGACGCGCTCCGCGAGGGACCCCGCCTGCTCCAGATCGAAACCGTCGCCGGTGTGCTCGACCCGGAGAGCGACGAGGTCACCCTGACCGTCAACGGCCTGGTCTTCGTCCAGGCCAAGTGAAGGAGCCCCCCGTGACCTACACCCCCAGCTCACTCGACCGGGTGCTGATCGCCGCCGCCCAGGCCCGCGCCTCCGACGTCCACCTGACCGAGGGCGCGCCCGCCATGATGCGCGTGGACGGCTCCCTCGTCGAGGTGCCCGGCCACCCCCACCCCCACGACCGGGCCTGGCTGTCGGCAGCGGCCGCGAGCGTCATGGGCCCCGAACAGCGCAGCCTTTTCGAGGCCGAGAACGAGGTCGACCTGGCCTACTCGGTTCCGGGCACCGGCAGGTTCCGGGTCAACATCTTCCGCCAGCTGGGCAAGCTCGCCGGCGCGTTCCGCCTGGTCCCCACCGCCGTCCTCACCCTCGACTCGCTCGGCATGCCGCCAGTCGTCCGCGAGCTGGCGCTCAAACCGCGCGGACTCGTCCTGGTCACCGGCCCCACCGGCTCGGGCAAGTCGACAACGCTGGCCGCCATGGTGGACATCATCAACCGCGAACTCCCGGTCCACATCATCACCATCGAGGACCCGATCGAGTACCTGCACACCTCCCGGCGAGCGCTCATCCACCAGCGCGAGATCGGCTCGGACACCGCGTCCTTCGCCGAGGCGCTGCGCCGCATCCTGCGCCAGGACCCCGACGTCATCCTGATCGGCGAGCTCCGCGACCGCGAGTCGATAGCCACAGCCCTCACCGCAGCCGAGACCGGCCACCTCGTGCTCGGCACCCTGCACACCCAGGGTGCCGCCAAGTCGATAGACCGGATCATCGACAGCTTCCCGGCCAACCAGCAGGACCAGGTCCGCTCCCAGCTCGGCGACACCCTGCAGGGCGTGATCAGCCAGAGCCTGCTCCCCAGGGCGCACACCGGCGGCCGGATCCCCGCCACCGAGATCCTCGTCCACACCCCCGCGGTCGCCAACCTGATCCGGGAGGGCCAGATCGAACAGCTCTACTCGGCGATGCAGGCAGGCGCCTCACTCGGCATGCACACCCTCGACATGAGCCTTCGCGAGCTGGTCGCCGCCGGACGGGTGGCGCGGCACATCGCCCAGCAGTTCGTGGTCGACCCGCACGCGCTGGACGGGGTCCGCGTCCAGGCCGACGAGATCGACGTCCACGAGTGGCTCTACCAGGCCGAGCAACGGGTCGGAGGGATGGGCTGATGGCGCTGCTGGTCGAGTACGCCTATCGCGCCGTCGACAGTCGTGGCGGCGGGGTGGTCAAGGGCACCCTCGAGGCCAACGGGCAGTCAGCGGTGATCGCCAAGCTGCGAGCCCAGGGCCTGCTGCCGCTCGAGGTGGCACCGGTGTCCAAGACCGGGCTGAACAAGGAAATCAAGCTCTTCAAGGACAGCGACCGCCGGGTCAAGCTGAAGCCACTGGCCGTGTTCGCCCGGCAGCTGTCCGGCCTGATCAACGCCGGCCTGCCGCTGATGCGGGCGATCGCCGTCCTCATCGAACAGACCCCTGACGCAGGCCTTCGCTCGGCGCTCACCTCCGTCCAGGCCGACATCGAGGCCGGGCTCTCCTTCTCGGCGGCGCTGGCCAAATACCCCAACGCCTTCCCTCCCCTGATGGTCACCCTGGTCAGGGTGGGCGAGACCGGCGGCTTCTTGGGCGATTCGCTCGACCTGATGGCGAAGAGCTACCAGTCCGACGCCGAACTGCGCGACAAGCTGCGGGCCGCCTCCACCTACCCGATGGTGGTGCTCGTGATCGCGCTCGTCGCGGTGGTCGGCATGGTGACCTTCATCGTGCCGGTCTTCGAGGGCATGTTCGCTTCACTGGGCGGCGAACTGCCGCTGCCCACCCAGATCCTGGTGAACATCTCCCACAACATGATCTGGATCCTGCCGCTGGCTGTCGTGCTCGGGGTCGGCGGCTGGTTCTGGTGGATGAACAACCGAAACACCATCGCGGTGCGTCAGTTGATCGACCCGTTCAAGCTGAAGATGCCGCTGTTCGGGCCGTTGATGACCAAGCTCGCGGTCGCCAGGTTCACCCGCAACCTTTCGATGATGCTGAACGCCGGCGTCCCGCTGTTGCAGGCCCTGAGCAATGTCGGCCAGGCCGCCAACAACTGGGCTGTGGAGGAGGCGGTGCGGGCCGTCCAGAAGTCGATCAGCGACGGCAAGTCCTTCGCCACCCCGCTGGCCAAAGCCGGCGTCTTCCCGCCGATGGTGGCCCAGATGGTGTCCGTCGGCGAGGAGTCGGGCACCCTGCCCGAGATGCTCGGCACCGTGGCGAACCTCTACGAGCAGGAGGCCAGGACCGCCACCGAGCAGTTCGCCAGCACCATCGAACCCATCCTGATCGTGATGATCGGCATCCTGATCGGCGGCATGGTGCTCGCGCTCTACATGCCCATGTTCAGCATCTACGGCCAACTCAACGGCGGCTGACCTGGGACGGGCTCAGGCCGAGACCCGCAGCACCTCTTCGATGGTGGTGAGCCCGGCGGCCACCTTGGCCCAGCCGTCGTCGCGCAGCGGCACCATCCCCTGCTCGATCGCTACCTTGCGCACCTCGTTGCCGGTGGCATTGCGCACCACCATGTGCTCGATCTCCTCGGTGACCTCCATCACCTCGTGCAGCGCGAGGCGTCCGCGATAACCGGTGTTCGAGCAGGACTGGCAGCCGGCAGCCTTGAACAGCTGCGGCGGCGGCCCGTCGAGCGGGAAGCCGATCCGCTCCAGCAGGTCGTGGTCGGGCGTCAGCGGCTGCTTGCAGCGCACGCACAGCCGACGGGCCAGCCGCTGGGCGACCGCCGCCGACAGCGCCGTCCCGACCAGGTAGGGCTCGGCGCCGATCTCGACCAGCCGGGTGAGCGCGCTGGGAGCGTCGTTGGTGTGCAACGACGACAGCACGAGGTGGCCGGTGAGCGCGGCCTCGATGGAGATGATCGCGGTCTCCTGGTCGCGGATCTCGCCCACCAGCACCACGTCGGGGTCGGCGCGCAGCACCGAGCGCAGCGCCGACTGGAAGGTCAGACCCGCCTTGGGGTTGATCTGGATCTGGCTGATGCCGTGCATCCGGAACTCGACGGGGTCTTCAATGGTGATGACGTTGACCCGCGGGCTGGACACCTCATGCAGCGCGGTGTGCAGCGTTGTCGACTTGCCCGACCCGGTAGGCCCGGTCACCAGCACCATGCCGTGCGGACGGGTGATCGCGCGGATGAAGCGCTCCCGGTTGGCCGCCGACAACTGCAGGTCGTCGATGGTCATCGCGTTGCCTGACGTGTCCAGGATGCGCATCACTATCTTCTCGCCCCACACCGTCGGCAGGGTCGCCACCCGCAGGTCGATAGCGCGCCCCTCGTGGGCCAGCGAGATCCGGCCGTCCTGGGGACGCCGGCGCTCGGCGATATCGATGTTCGACATGATCTTGAGCCGGGACGTGATCCCGTCCTGGATCGCCCGGTCGGCCCGCTGCATCTCGTGCAGCACGCCGTCGATCCGGAACCTGACGGCCAGCTCACGCTCCCCCGGCTCGATGTGGATATCGCTGGCCCGGTCATTCACCGCCTGGGCGATCAGCAGGTTCACGAACCGCACCACCGGTGCGGCGTCGGCGGAGTCGGCGGTCTCGGTGACCGTCAGCGGATCCTGCGCCGCGTCCTCCTCAAGGACCGCCGACAGGTCGCTCAGCTCGTCGTCGGAGCGGATGTAGCGTTCGAACACCTGCGCCAGCGCGTCGCGCGCCACCACCACCGGGACCACGACCATGTCGGTGATGCTGGTGATGTCGTCCAGCGCGATGATGTCGGTAGGGTCGACCATGCCCACCACGAGGGTGTGCTGAACGGTCTCGAAGGTGACCTCGCCGAGGGTGCGGCGCGGCAGCGGCAGCCGCTCGCCCTGGCGGCGCTCGATGGGGATGGCCTGGTACTTGCGGCACAGGTGGCCCGAGAGGAGCCCCACCACTGCCGGGTCGAGCTGGGCATCGGTAAGGTCATGGAACGCAAGGCCGGCGTGGGCAGCCTTGGCCTGGGCCAGTTGCATCTCGCTGACCAGCTTGCGGCTGACCAGATGGCGCTCGAGTTCCTGGGTCTCGCCGAACCGGGACACGGCGGCCGACATCACCTCATCCTCAACGGCACCGGCCTGTACCAGGCGCTGTGCGAGTCCCCTCATCGCCTTCCTCCCCGATAGCCAGCTTACGGACGAGTAACCGCCCGCGGTAACACTCTCCGCGTCAGGGGTTGCCGGTCTCGACCCTGCCTTGAAGGTACCGCCCGCCTCCGACAGCCACCCGCTTCGCGCCAACGGCGGCTATACCTTGCAGCTCTAGGTATGCTCATACCTAGCGGATCTAGGTATCGGGAGATCC
>JAEZGC010000066.1 GCA_023437345.1 Actinomycetes bacterium | reverse complement strand
GCGGGCTGGCCGGCGGGCTGCTGGCGTTCCTCGGCGCCACGCTGCGCCAGGGCATCGACGTCGTGCTCGACGCCACAGGGTTCGACGACCTGGTGGCCGACGCGGACCTCGTCCTGACCGGTGAGGGGCGGATCGACTCCCAGTCGTTGTCGGGGAAGGTTGTGGTCGGCGTGGCCCGCCGCGCGGCCCGGCACGGCGTCCCGGTGATCGCTGTGGTGGGCCAGACCGGCGAGGGCTACCAGGGCGTGTTAGCCCTCGGCGTCACCAGGGTCGAGGCGACCAGTCCGCCCGGCCGCCCGTTCAGCGAGGCCCGGCTGACAGCCCGCGAGGACCTGGTCGCCACCCTCGATCGGCTGCTCGGCACGCTCTGACCTCCCGCGGGAGAACCGGCCGGAGGGAGCGGTCGGAACGACCGGACGGGTCAGTCGAGGACGAGGGCGTACTCGGTGCCGGTCGGCGTGCGTTCGAGCAGCTCGGCCTCCACCATCAGCCGGCGCAGCGTCGCCACGTCGTCGTCGAAGGACGCCAGCCGCTCGTTCAGTACCTTCTCGGCGATCACCTCGCCGGGGGCGAGCACCCGGTTCGCGATCAGGGCCAGCAGTTCCAGCCGCTCCGACGCCCGCGACGGCAGCCCCAACAGCCGACCTGTTGGGGTCAGGAAGCGCTCCACCCCCTGCGGCCGCGGGCCGGCACCAGCCTGCAGCGCAGCCCGCAGCGCGGCCTCGTCCACCCGCCCGTCTACCACCAGTCCGGACGCCGCCAGCCGCGCCAGCCCGCGGCGGTACTCCTTGTCCCCCGCCGCCGGCTCGGTATCGAGCACCACCCGGGCCAGCGCCCGACGGGTATCTGGGTTGGCCAGCAGGGCCAGCACAGTGCGGGCGTCCATGGTTCAGGCGCTGGGGTCGCGGGCGAGCATGACTGCCTCCTGCTCGGCAGGGCTGAGCGTCGCGAACACCGCAAGCTCCTCGGCGGACACGTCCACCCGGTACACGGTGGGGAAGGCGCCGATCGGGACTATCGAGTGGACCACGTGGTCGGGGTAGACGTGAATCAGGTTGAACGCCTGGCCGCCGTCGATGCCACGGATCCCCGGCGCGGGCTGGAGCAGGTCCATCGTGTAGCAGGTGGCGGCGGCCGCCGAGACCGGGATGCCGGCGAAGGTGCTCCACGTGCTGTAGTGCAGGTGCCCTGCGATGATCGCCCTCACGTCACTGCCCTCCAGCGCCTGCGCCAGCCGGGCCTGCTCGCGCAGCTCGATGAGCTGGGTGAGCACCATCGGCAGCGGCAGCGGCGGATGGTGCATCGCGAGGATCGTGCCGCGCGGGGCCGGCGCGTCCAGCACTCCGCGCAGCCAGCCGAGCTGCGCGTCGGTCAGCTCGCCGTGGTGGTGGCCGGGCACCGACGTGTCGAGCACTACGAGGCGCAGTCCGTCAAGGTCGACCACCTCGTCGACCGGGGCGTCGGACGGCGGCTCGTCCAGCAGCCCGGCGCGGAACTCCTCGCGCCGGTCGTGATTGCCCATCACCCACACCAGTCGGGCACCCAGCTCGTCGGCCACCGGCTCCAGCAGGGCGCGCACCCGGGCGTAGGCGGACGCGGCGCCGGTGTCGGCGATATCGCCGGTCACCACTATCGCTGCCGGACGCAGCCCGCCGGCGGCCAACCCCCGCAGCGCCTCGGCCAGGCGCGCGTCGGAGTCGGCCACCCCCATCAGCAGGGATCCGTCGGCGACGAAGTGGGTGTCGCTGAGGTGGACGATCACCTGCTCCGGCGGTGGGTACTGACCCAGGTTGTTCACAGCGGCTCCGTTCGTGTCTCCTGCATTGAACACCGTGTCACCGACGGCGGCCAGCGTCCATACCGGGCGGGCACGACCCCGGCGATACAGTGAGCGGGTGCCCAACGAGCGCTACGCGGTGGTCGTCGGCGGTGCCGCGATGGACCTCAAGGCCCGCAGCACCGCACCAGCCCGCCTGCACACGTCGAACCCGGGCACGCTCACCCAGACCGCCGGCGGGGTGGGTCGCAACATAGCCGAGGGACTGGCCCGGCTGGGCAGCCGGGTCCACCTCGTCGCAGCGGTCGGCGACGACCTGGCCGGGGAGGACCTGCTGGCCCGGACGGCGCGCGCGGGCGTCCGGCTCGACCATGTGGTCCGCGGGCCCCACCCGACCGGCAGCTACCTCGCCCTCCTCGACGCCGACGGCGAGCTGCTGGCGGGAGTGGCCGACCTTGCCGCCACCGATGCGCTCACCGTCGGCCAGCTGACCGGGGCCCGCGACCTGATCGCCGGCGCCGGCGTCGTGGTGCTGGACGGCAACCTGCCGCCCGCCGTCGTGGTGTGGGTACTGACGCTGGCGGCGGGAGCGCGCGTCCCGGCGGTGCTCGAGCCGGTCAGCGTCGCCAAGGCTGCGCGGCTCAGCTCCCTCGTGCAGCCGCGGCACCCGCTGTTCACCGTCACCCCCAACACCGACGAGCTCGCCGCCCTGGCCGGCCTGCCGGTCAGCGACACCCGCGACGCGATAGCCGCGGCCCGCGCGTTGCACTCCCGGGGCGTCGCCCACACCTGGGTCAGTCGCGGCCCCCGCGGCAGCCTGTTCTGCGCCGCCGACGCGACGGTGACCGTCCTCGACCCGGTCGAGGCGGCGGTGGTCGACGTGACCGGCGCCGGGGACGCGCTGGTCGCCGGCTACGTCCACGGCCTGCTGGCCGGCGAGGAGCCGCTGGCCGCCGCCCGGACCGGCCACCTCGCCGCCGCGCTCACCATCGCCAGCCCGTACACAGTGCGTCCCGACCTGGGCGAGGCCTTCGCCGCCGCCCGCGCCGTAGCCGAAGGAGCCACCAGATGACCACACCGCACCCGATGCTCGCCCTCTCCCCCGAGGTCGCCGCCGCGCTGGCCGACCAGACGCCGGTGGTGGCGCTGGAGTCGACGATCATCAGCCACGGCATGCCCTACCCGCGCAATGTCGAGACGGCGCGGGAGGTGGAGGAGCTGGTGCGGGCCGGCGGGGCGGTGCCGGCCACCGTCGCCATCCTGCACGGCGTCCCGCGGATCGGGCTGGACGAGGCCGAACTCGACCTGCTGGGCTCCGACCCCGACGTCCGCAAGGTGTCGATCCGCGACCTGCCCTACGTGGTGGCCCGCGGCGAGCACGGCGCGACCACCGTCGCCTCGACTATGCGGCTGGCCGCGCTGGCCGGGATCCGGGTCTTCGTCACCGGCGGACTGGGCGGCGTCCACCGCGGCGCCGAGACGTCGATGGACATCTCGGCCGACCTGACCGAGCTGTCCTTGACCGACGTGGCTGTGGTCAGCGCCGGGGTGAAGTCGCTGCTGGATATCGGCAGGACCCTTGAGGTGCTGGAGACCCTCGGCGTGCCGGTGGTCGCCGTCGGGTCAGACGACTTCCCGTCCTTCTACTCCCGCTCGTCAGGCTTCCGGGCGCCGCTGCGGCTCGACTCCCCCGACGAGATCGCGGCCGCCATGAAGGCCAAGTGGGACCTCGGGCTGGCCGGCGGGATCGTCGTCGCGAACCCGATCCCGGTCGCCGACGAGATGCCGTCCGACCAGATCGCCACCCTGATCTCCCAGGCGGTCGCCGAAGCCGACCGGGCCGGCCTTACCGGCGCGGCAGTCACCCCGTTCCTGCTCGGACGGATAGTGGAGCTGTCCGGCGGGGCGTCGCTTGAGGCCAACATCGCGCTGGTGAAGAACAATGCGCGGCTCGGCGCCGAGATAGCTGTCGCGTACGCGCGCCGGTAGCCGGGGCGGGGCGCCCGCCCCGCCCGGTATCACCGGGGGCCTTGCCGCACTCCTGCACCGTGTGAACACAATGGTCCCCATGGCCGACGCCACCCCCCGCGCGGACGAGTCCGACCTGCCCACCCGGACCCGGTGGCAGCAGGCGGCAGTCCTGTTCCAGCGGTGGCGCGACGGCGACTCGCTGGCGATGGACGAGCTGGTCCGGCTGATGTCGCCGGTGCTGTGGCACCTGGTCCGCTCCTACGGGCTGGACGCGGCCCTGGCCGAGGACGTGGTCCAGACCACCTGGCTCACCCTGGTCCGCCAGCACGGCTCGATCACCCAGCCGCAGGCTGTCGCGGGCTGGCTGATGACCACGGCCCGCCGCGAGGCGTGGCGGGTCAGCCGCCAGCAACGCCGGGCCGACCCGTCCGAGCCGGAGCAGCTCGATCTGCGGCTGCCCGTCCGGGAGTCCGCCGAGGACACCGCCGGACGGGGTCGCGCCGCCGCTGAGCTGTGGCGGGCCGTCACGGCACTCACCGAGCGCTGTCGGCGGCTGCTGCGGGTGGTCGCTTTCGAGGACCGCCCCGACTACGCCAGCCTGGCCGGGGAGCTGGGGATGCCGATCGGCAGCATCGGCCCCACCCGGCAGCGCTGCCTTGCCAAGCTACGGTCGCTGCTGGCCGGCGGAGAGGGGGTGACCCCGTGACCGAGTACCCGGTTCCGGGCGCCGACGCCGAACTGTTCGCCCGGCTGCGCGAACTCTGGGAGACGGTCGACCCGGTTCCCGCCGACCTGACCGACCGGATCGTGGCGGAGGTCGCCATCGACGACCTCACCCGGGAGTGGGAGGTGCTGTCGCTGCTGGAGGACGCCGCCGTCGGGGCGGTGCGCGGCGAGACCGCGCCGCACACGCTGCAGTTCGGGGACGGCGACACCAGCGTCCTGCTGCACGTCTCCGACACCGAGGACGGCCGGCGCCGGATCGACGGCTGGGTGGACGCCGACGTGCTCGCCGTCCGGCTGGAGGCAGGCGGGCGCGAGCACGCCGCCGGCCCGAGCTCGGCAGGCAGGTTCGCCTTCGACACGGTGCCGCCGGGCCAGGCCCGGGTCCGGCTGATCATCAGGCAGGGCGCCGGCACCCGCGAGTTCCTGACCCCCGAGTTCGACGTCTGACACCGCGCGGTGACGCGCGCGGCACCCCCACCAGCAAGGAGCGCAGATGACCCAGAACGGCAACGAACCCGACGGCCGGGCCCAGCCCAGGGGGTGGGGGTGGCGGCAACGGGCCGCCGGGTCGATCCCGTTCGGCGTGGTGCTGAACCCGCTGGTCGAGCCGATCGACGGGCTGACCGTGTTCCCGACCGCCTACCTTCCCGACCGCCTGCTGGCGTCCAGCACCGGCGGTCTGGGCGACAACGTCCAGCTGCTGGCGCGAGCCGCGGCCGGCTTCGGCTGGGGCATCGAGCGGCTCCGGCTGGACGGCAGCCGGATCGGGGACAACGAGGCCTACCCCGAGCCGCGCTACCCGCAGGGTCCGGTCACTGTCGTGGTGCGGCTCACCACCCCCGACCTGCCCGACCGGGGCGAGTCGCCCGCCCCGCCGGACGCCTGGCGGGTGCTGCAGCGGGCCCGGCTGCTCGGCGGCGGCGGGTTGCGCGGGGTCGGGCTGGACCACGTCCTGGCCGTCGACCCGATCGGCCTCAACCCGTACACGCAGACGAATCCCTACACCCAGACCAACCCGTACACGCAGACCAACCCCTACACGCAGACCAACCCCTACACCCAGACCAACCCGGTGGGCGAGTACGGCTGGCCTGGCCGTGGCGGACGGCAGGCCGTGGCGTGGGTCGGCCCGCCGCCGCGCCGCAGCGGGCTGAAGTCGCCGCCGGTGGTCGCCGTCCACGACACCGGCTGCGGTGAGCACCCGTGGCTGGTGGACGGGGTGACCCGGGAGCTGAGCGTCGACGGCGTCCCGGTCGGCCTCACCGACCCGGCCGATCCGGAACGCTTCCCCGAGTTGTACGGTCCCCTCGACGGCCAGCTCGACCCGGTGGCCGGGCACGGCACCTTCATCGCCGGGATCATCAGGCAGGTGGCGCCGGACGCCGACATCCTCGCCGTCCGGGTGGCGAACGGGCTCGGGGTGGTCAACGAGAGCTCGCTGCTGAAGGTGCTGGAGGACCTTGCCGTCCTGCTGCACCGGTACCGGCACAACCTGCCCGGTGGCCGGCGGATCGACGTGCTGAGCCTGTCGATGGGCTACTACCACGAGACCCCGCAGGACGGCCTGTTCGACGTCGTGCTGTTCGACCTGCTGCGCGACCTGCGCCGGCTGGGCTGCGTGGTGGTCACCTCTGCGGGCAACGACGCCACCGACCGTCCGACGTTCCCCGGCTCGCTTTGGCCCTGGCCCGGCGCAGACAACGGCATCGCACCGGACGGCTACGCGGCCCACCTGTGCGTCGGGGCGCTGAACCCGGGCGGCCGGACCACCGCGCTGTTCTCCAATGTCGGCGACTGGGTCGGCACCTGGGCGATCGGCGCGTCAGTGGTCAGCACCACCCCGGCGTTCACCGGCGGCGTGCAGCCGACTGCCCGCGACGACGCCTACGACCGGCACCGCGAGTCGGAGGACCCCGACGACTTCCGGGGCGGGTTCGCGATCTGGAGCGGCACCTCGTTCGCGGCACCGCTGGTGGCCGGACGGGTGGCCGCCGCGCTGGCCGCGACGCGCCCGGGGG
>JAEZGC010000336.1 GCA_023437345.1 Actinomycetes bacterium | reverse complement strand
TGCGGGCGCAGGTGATGAACCTGCTGAACGACCTGGTGGCCGGCCACGGGCTCACCCTGATCCTGGTCAGCCACGACCTCATGGTGGTGCGCCACCTTTGCGACACGATCATCGTCATGCAGGGCGGACGGATCGTCGAGCAGGGCAGCGCCGAACAGGTCTACACCGACCCGCAGACCGACTACACCCGGGCGTTGCTGAGCGCAGTCCCGCGGATCCGCTGACCGGTAGTTCCCGCCGAGAACGGCCGCCGTCCACCGTGGCGTGGTGGGTGCGCTGACTGGACGGTTCCCGCCGAGGTCGGCAGCAACTGTCCAGTGTGGCGGGGTTACTCGGCGTCGAGCCGGAGCCTGTCGAGCACCTCGTCGTGCAGCAGGCCGTTGGTGGCCACCGCGCCCGGACCGTGCGGGCCGTCAGCACCGTCAAGGTTGGTGAATCTGCCGCCCGCCTCGGTCACGACTATCGAGGGTGCGGCCATGTCGTGCAGCGCAAGGTCCGGCTCGGCAGCCAGGTCGACGGCGCCCTCGGCGAGCAGCATGTAGCTCCAGAAGTCACCGTAGGCCCGGGTCCGCCAGCAGTCCCGCAGCAGGTCGACGAACTGCTGCCCGCGGCCGGAGTCCACCCAGCCGCCGATGGAGGCGTACGACAGCGACGCGTCCTCGATCCGGCTGACTGCCGAGACCCGGCACGGGTTGGCCTGCAGCAGGCTGCGACCGGTGAACGCGCCCCCGCCCCTGGACGCCCACCAGCGGCGGCCGAGCGCCGGCGCGGACACCACACCGGCTACCACCTCGTCGCCGACCATCAGGCCGATCAGGGTGGCCCACACCGGCACCCCGCGCAGGTAGTTGGCGGTGCCGTCGATCGGGTCGATCACCCAGCGGCGCGGCCCCCAGCCGGAGTCCTCCCGCTCCTCGCCGCGAATCGCGTCCCGCGGCCGGGTGCGCGACAGCATGCTGCGGACGGCGTCCTCGACGGCGGTGTCGGCGTCGGTCACCGGGGTGCGGTCGGGCTTGCTGGTGACCTGGAGGTCGGCGGCCCGGAACCGTGACGTGGTGATCGAGTCGGCGGCGTCGGCCAGGACGTGCGCCAGGCGCAGGTCGTCCACCCAGGATTGCTCAGGCATGGCCCCCAAACTAGTGGGTCGGGGTGGTCCAGGCGCGTTCCATCCGGCGGAACGACTCGAGGCGCTCGGCGGCCAGCCGGCCGTCGGCCACCGCGTCGTCCAGCGCGCAGTCCACCGAGCCCGTCTCGTGGCTGCAGCCGCGTGGGCAGTCCTCGGCGATCTCGGCCAGGTCGGCGAAGGCGGCGATGATCGAGTCGGCGGTGACGTGGCTGAGGCCGAACGAACGCACCCCGGGGGTGTCGATCACCCAGCCGCCGGGCGGCGGCAGCTCCAGCATGATCGCGCTGGTGGAGGTGTGGCGGCCCCGTCCGGTGACCTCGTTCACCTCGCCGATCGCGCGGTCGATGCCGGGGATCAGGGCGTTCACCAGGGTCGACTTGCCGACCCCGGAGTGGCCGACCAGGACGCTGCGGCGATCGGCCAGGCGGGCGCGAAGCTCCGTCAGGTCGGCGCCAGGCTGCACGACGAGAGTGGGAACGCCGAGCGGGGCGTAGGTGGCCACCAGGTCGTCGGCTTCGGCAAGGTCGGCCTTGGTCAGCACCAGCAGCGGGTCGAGACCCGCGTCGAAGGCGGCGACCAGGATGCGGTCGATCATTCCCGGGCGGGGCGGCGGGTCGGCCAGCGCCGCCACGATGACGAGCTGGTCGGCGTTGGCCACTATCGGGCGCTCGTACGGGTCGTCGTCGTCAGCGGTGCGGCGCAGCGTGGTCTCCCGGTCGGAGACCTCGACGATCCGGGCCAGGCTTCCGGCCACCCCGGTGGTGTCGCCCACCAGCCGCACCCGGTCGCCCACGATCACCCCGGTGCGGCCGAGGGTGCGGGCCTTGGTGGCGGTGACGGCGGTTCCGTCGGGGAGCCGGCAGCGGTACCGTCCGCGGTCCACGGTGAGCACCTCGGCGGGCACGGCGTCGGAGTAGCTGGGTCGGTCCTTGGTGCGCGGACGGGTGCGTCGCGCCGGACGGCCGTAGCCGGCGTGCGGGTCGTCGGTGATGGCGTCGCGGCCTCGGGCGCTCACGCCCCAGCTCCGAGCAGCCCGCGCCACAGCCCCGGGAAGTCCGGCAGGGTCTTGGTCGTGCAGCCGATGTCGTCGACCACCACGCCCGGCACGACAAGTCCGACCAGGGCGGCGGCGTGGGCGAGGCGGTGGTCGGCGCGGGTGTGGAAGATACCGGCGCGCAGCCGGGCAGGCTCGACCTCCAGGCCGTCCGCGGTTTCGCGTACCCGGCCGCCGAGGCCCGACAGTTCCTCCTGCAGGGCGGCCAGCCGGTCGGTCTCGTGGCTGCGGATGTGACCGACGCCGGTGATCACGGTGGGGGAGTCGGCAAGCGTGGCGAGGGCGGCTGCGACCGGGGTGAGTTCGCTGATCTCGTGGAGGTCGAGCTGGGCCCCGCGGACCTGCTGCGGACCCTGGACGGTGATCCGGCGGGAACTGCCCGAGCCCTCGTAGGACACCTCGGCACCGAACGCGATCAGGGCTGCCGCCAGCGCGTCCGCGGCCTGCAGCGACTGCTCCGGCCAGGCCGTCGAGAGCCGGCCGCCGGTGGCCACGGCGGCCGCGAGCAGGGTCGCGGCGTTGGTCAGGTCGGGCTCCACCCGTTCGGCGAGCGGCGAGATCTGGCCCGGCAGCACCCGCCAGGTGGCCGGGGCGGGGTGCTCAACCCTGACGCCGCGGTCGGCCAGCATCCGCACCGTCATCGCGATGTGGGGCAGCGACGGGAGCCGGTTGCCGGTGTGGGTGATGGTGAGCCCGTCCGGCAACCGTGCGCCGACGAGCAGCAGCGCGGAGATGAACTGGCTGGAGCCGGACGCGTCCAGCGAGACCTGGCCGCCGCGCAACGGCCCGCCGATGCTGAACGGCAGCCGGTGCGGCTCGCTGACGTCGGCGCCGAGCGCGGCGAGTGCACCCAGCAGCGGGGCCACCGGGCGGGCGGCGGCACCCGGGTCGCCGACGAAGCGGGTGGCCGGTGAGGTGAGCGCGGCGATGGGTGGCAGGAAGCGCATCACGGTGCCGGCCAGACCGACGTCGATGGTGGCGCCGCCAGTGAACTCCCGCGGCGGGCGGACGCGCACACTGTCGCCGCCGAGGTCGGCGAACTCCACCCCGAGGCCGGTCAGCCCGGCCCTCATCAGTTCGGTGTCACGTGCGGTGAGGACGCCGTGGATGGTGCTGGGTCCGTCCGCGAGGGAGGCGAGCAGGTAGCTGCGCGCGGTGGCGGACTTCGAGCCGGGCATCAGGAGTTCGCCGGCGACCGGCGCAGCCGCCGGCGGAGCCTCCCAACGGATCAAGAAAGCACGCTCGCGATCTCCTTGCGGGCCCGGCCCGCCTTAGCCTTGGCGCTCTTGGCCAGTTCCCGGGCCTGGCGCTCGGCGGCACGCTTGGCCCGGGACGTCTCCTTGGCGAAGATCTGCTTCTGGGCCCTGGCCCGCCACATCAGGTTGGGCCTGCCCTCGGTGTCCATGGCGGCCAGGGCGACGCCGCCCAGCAGGGCGATGTTCTTGCTCAGCTTGCCGTAGCGTTCCTCGCGCTCGGCGCCCAGCGCATTGAGCGGGTTGGACGCCAGCACGTGGGGCACCATCGTCAGCGTCAGCGCGCCGGCACCGAGGCGCCTTCCGATCCCGGTGGCCAGGCTGAGCCCGCCGGCGATCTGGGCCAGGCCGGTCACCTTGACCAGCGACCTGGTGTCGTCGGGCAGGTACACGGCGGCCTGGGGTGGCAGGGTGGACTTCGCCAGCGGCAGCAGCTTGTCGGCGACGGGTTCGGCGGCCACCGTGAACTGCTCGGGGTGCCGGTAGGCCTTTATCCCATTCACCACGAAGTAGCTGGCGAGCATCGTTCGGGCAACGGCGCGCAGAATCGTCATGGCTCATTCCTAGCGCGCGTTCGCCCGACTGCCAAGCAGAATCCGAGAGTCGAGTGTGTCCGACCCGGCGGTTAGGGTGGTGCCATGTGCGGCCGCTACGCCTCGTCGGCCAGCCGGGACGTGCTGGCGGACACGTTCGAGCTGGATGAGATCGTCGAATTGCCCCCGCCGTCGTGGAACGTCGCGCCGACAGACCTCGTCCCCGCCGTCGTGGAACGGGCGGGGGAGGACGGGAACCGCAGAAAGCTGGTCGCGCTCAAATGGGGGCTGGTGCCGTCCTGGTCGAAGGACCCGTCCGGCGGTGCCCGGATGATCAACGCTCGGGTGGAGACGGTCGCCGAGAAGCCGGCCTTCCGCAAGGCGTTCGCGTCCCGGCGTTGCCTGCTGCCGGCTGACGGCTACTACGAGTGGTACACCACCGAGCAGCTCGACCGGCGCGGCAAGCCGGTGAAGCAGCCGTTCTTCATCAGGCCGGCCGACGGCGGCCTGCTGGTGATGGCGGGCCTGTACGAGTTCTGGAAGGCGCCCGACACCGACTGGCTCACCACCTGCACCGTGATCACCACCACAGCCACCGACGCGCTGGGCCGGATCCACGACCGGATGCCGATGGTGATCGGACGGCAGGCCTGGGATGACTGGCTGAACCCTGACTTCGCCGGTGACCCCCGCGAGCTCCTCCACGTCCCGACGCCGGAGCTGGAGGCCTACGCGGTGTCCCGCGCGGTGGGGCACGTCGCCAACAACAGCCCCGACCTCGTCCTGCCGCTGCCTGCTGACGGGGAATAGAGCAGCGGCGCCGGTCGGTTGAGGGGGTGTGATGATGGCGAGCCCCACGGCGACCGGCTGGACCGAAATCGGCCAGTCGCTGGTGCAGGGACTACCCTCGATGGTGATGACCCTGCCAACCCTGCCTGACGACACCGTCGCCGACCCTGCCACCGAGACCGCCGAGCAGCGCGCCGCGCGTTTCGAGAGTGACGCGCTGGTCTACCTCGACCAGCTCTACGGCGCTGCGCTGCGGATGACCCGCAACCCCGCCGACGCCGAGGACCTGGTCCAGGAGACGTTCGCCAAGGCGTTCGCCTCGTTCCACCAGTTCACGCCGGGCACCAACCTGAAGGCGTGGCTGTACCGGATCCTCACCAATACCTTCATCAACACCTACCGCAAGCGGCAGCGACAGCCCCAGCTGTCCGGCGGTGACACCATCGAGGACTGGCAGCTGGCCCGCGCCGAGGCACACACCTCGACCGGCCTGCGCTCGGCCGAGATGGAGGCCCTGGACCTGATGCCCGACTCCGCGGTGACCGAGGCGATGAACGCCCTGGCCGCGGACTTCCGGCTGGCGGTCTACCTGGCTGACGTCGAGGGGTTCGCGTACAAGGAGATCGCAGAGATCATGGGAACTCCGATCGGGACTGTGATGTCGCGGCTGAACCGTGGCCGCAACCAGCTGCGCAGGCTGCTGGCCGACTACGCCAGGGAGAACGGGCTGATCCCCGGTGAGCGCCATGACTGAGCCGGAGCTCAACCGCGAGGCGTGCCACCACATCCTCGACCGGGTGTACCAGTTCCACGACCACGAGCTGACCGACGAGGAGGCTACCGAGATCCGGCGCCACCTGATGGCGTGCGAGCCGTGCCTGGACGAGTTCGATGTCGAGCAGGCGATGCGGCTGCTGATCCGGCGCGGCTGCGGCTCGGCGTCAGCGCCGGAGAGCCTGCGGATGCGGATCCGGACCAGCTACAGCCGGACCACCGTCGTCACCACCGAGAACGAGTAGCTCCGGACGGCCGCCGAGCGAGGGTGATGGTCTCCGGGGACCAGGCAGTCTGCGAGGCACTGGGACCGGATGCGGCCTGGGCGGCCGATGACGCCCGGGGCGCTGGCGGGCTCACGGTGCTGCGGTCGGGAGGCCGCCGTGGCGGTCGGGGCGCGTGCCATTCTGTGTGGCACGTTCCCTGAGCCAGGCGTGGGTTGAACGGACCCCCAGCAGAACGCTGATCCACCCGAGGACCGAGCAGAACATTCCGGCAACCGCCGCCGCGGTGGCCAGGAACGGCTGGCGAGTTGCTTCGTCGTCACCCAGGAGGAAGCCGGGTCCGGCTCCGATTCCGCACGCGAACCATTGGGCTGACAACAGGAAGCTGAATCCGATCCCGAGCCAGGTCAGGCCTGAGCGGAGGCGTCCGGAGGTGATCGCCCTGGCCTTGAGCCACGTCCACATCACCAGCGCGAACAGGATCAGGGCCGTCGTCCCGCCCGCCGCGAAATAGAGGTAGAGCGCAATCGGGAAGTGGGCTGGATCGTTCATGCTCCCTCAGGTGTGGTGCGGGGCCAGCCGACGAGTGCGGCGATGACCATCAGGACAGCCCCAAGGGGCGGGGTGAAGCCAGAGGCGAGGGCACCCGGGCCGCTCAGCGAACTGAGGGGATACGGGGTTCGGGGACCGAACAGTTCCCAGGCCGCCGGCAGCGTGGTGTGGACGAACAACAGGCCGACCCCGAGCCCGAAGATCGCAAGCCCGACGAGCTTCCTGGTCAACTCGGACCCCCTTGTCGCTCAGCGGCACACCGGACGCAGCCGGTTTCGCCCTCATCATTGCGACTCTATAGCTGCTGTGGGTCTGTCGTGCGGCCGTCAGGGTGACTGGGTGACAGCGAGCGCGGTGCCCGATCCGCCTGACATGGCAGAGCCCCCGCCGGATCGGCGGGGGCTCTGGTGAGTTCCTCAGGCGTTGGGGCGCTTACCGTGGTTGGCGCTGCTCTTCCTGCGGGAACGGCGCTTGCGGCCACCCTTACCCATCCGATTCTCCTCATCACGTCAGGGTTCGCGCGTGCTGCGCGACTGCCCATTCTGCCACCCGGCTCCCGGCTGCCTCAACTTGGCGTCGCGCCGCCTCGCCGTCCCCCTAAGGTGGGGTCATGCTGACGATGGAGCAGGTGATCGAAGCCCACACCGTCCTCGCCGGCGCGGACGTGGCGTGGCTCTCCCGGCTGGTCGATGAGTGGTCACTGCTTGCGGATCTGTCGTTCGCCGACCTGATCCTGTGGGTCCCCGGCGAGGACGAGAACGTGTTCTGGGCGTGCGCCCAGGTGCGTCCCACCACCGGCCCCACCTCGCTGGAGGACGACGTGGTGGGCGAGGAGATCGCCTACGACGCCGAGCACCTGGTCACCGAGGCCTTCCTGTCGGGGGAGATCTGCCACGCCTCCGGCAACAGCCTGCAGGTCGGCATCCCCGTGGACGTCAAGGCGATCCCGATCATGCTGGGCGGGCGCTGCATCGGCATCGTCGAGATGCACACCAACCAGATGGGTGTCCGCGCCCCCGGCGCCCTCGAGGACGCGTACCTCGACACCGCCGACCTGCTGGCCGGCATGGTGCACCGCCGCCAGTTCCCGCTGCCCGGCGACCAGCCGGTGCCGTGGGTGTCGCCGCGGGTGGGGGACGGGACGATCCGGGTCGAGGCGTCCGGCCTGATCAGCTTCGCCAGCCCCAATGCGCTGAGCTCGTACCGCCGGATGGGACTGGCGGGCGACCTTGAGGGTGAGTCCTTCGTCACGGTCACCCTCTCGCTGCTCACCGACCACCGCCAGCCGGTCGAGGTGCCGCTCGCCTCGACGCTGGCCGGACGCGGGCAGCGGGAGGTCGAACTGGAAGGTGCCAGGGCGACGCTGCGGCTGCGCATCCTGCCGCTGCGGGACGAGGCCGGCCCGCGCGGAATGCTGGTGATGTGCCGCGACACCACCGAGTTGCGGTTCCAGGAGCGCCAGTTGGTGACCAAGGACGCCACCATCCGCGAGATCCACCACCGGGTGAAGAACAACCTGCAGACCGTTGCCGCGCTGCTGCGGCTGCAGTCGCGCCGGATCACCTCACCCGATGCCAAGGGCGCCCTCGACGACGCGATGAAGCGGGTGACGTCGATAGCGGTGGTCCACGAGATCCTCTCCCAGGCCTTCGACACGTCGGTGCAGTTCGACGACGTGGCCGACAGGCTGCTGAGGATGGTCGGCGACGTAGCCGCCACCGGAGGCAAGGTGAAGATGGTGCGGGAGGGGAGTTTCGGCTTCGTCCCCGCCGAGGTCGCCACCAGCCTGTCGCTGGTGTTGACCGAACTGTGCCAGAACGCTGTGGAGCACGGCCTGGGCGACTCCTCGGGCAGCGTGTGGGTGCGGCCACGCCAGGTCGAGGGAGGGCAGCTGGTGGTCGAGGTGGTCAACCACGGGGTCCCGCTGCCGCCGGACTTCTCGCTCGGTTCCTCGACGAGTCTCGGGTTGTCGATAGTGAGCACCCTGGTCGATGACCTGGGTGGGGAGTTCACGCTGGTGCCGGGTGCGGACGGGGTCGGGACCGTCGCCTCGGTGCGGGTGCCGCTGGCCTGACGGCCGCGGGGCTCAGCCGGCCCGGACCCGCATCCGGGCGGCGCGGCGCTTCATCGACCGGCGTTCGTCCTCGGACAGCCCGCCCCACACGCCATGGTCCTGGCCGGCGTCCAGCGCCCACTGAAGGCAGGTCTCGCGCACCTCGCAGCGCCGGCAGACCTTTTTGGCCTCCGCTATCTGCATGAGGGCGGGTCCGGTGTTGCCGACAGGGAAGAACAACTCCGGGTCCTCGGTCAGGCAGGCAGCTCGATGGCGCCAGTCCATGAAGAACACATCTCCTTTAAGTGGGTCGATACCACAGTCGGGGCAAATCCCCCGTTTGGCAAGGGGCCGGG
>JAEZGC010000334.1 GCA_023437345.1 Actinomycetes bacterium | reverse complement strand
GGGCAATCTCGAAGGGAGCCCGTCCGATGTTCGATCCCAGCGGCTTCGACCTTTCCAACCTGATGGCGCAAGCCCAGGCGCTGCAAGATCAGCTCGAGCGCGCCCAGGAGGAGCTCGCCACCCAGCGCGTCACCGGCTCGGCCGGCGGCGGCCTGGTCGAGGCGACGGTCTCCGGCACCGGCGAGCTGGTCGGGCTGGTCATCAAGCCCGAGGCCGTCGACCCCGACGACACCGAGACGCTGGCCGACCTCGTGATCGCCGCCGTCCGCGACGCCAGCAACCGGGCGACGGCACTCGCACAGGCCACCATGCCGCAGATGCCGGAGATCGGGCTGTAGCTGCCACCGACCGGGCTGTCCCGGTCACGGCCCGCCGATCGGCGGCGCCGCCAG
Organism: Actinomycetes bacterium; assembly: GCA_023437345.1. GTDB lineage: Bacteria > Actinomycetota > Actinomycetes > Propionibacteriales > Propionibacteriaceae > Propionicimonas. The sequence continues at coordinate 3,403 of JAEZGC010000334.1, read as the reverse complement.
GTTCGCAAGGAGGAACGTGTACGAGGGCCCGATCCAGGACCTGATCGACGAGCTGGGCAGGCTGCCCGGGATCGGTCCGAAGGGTGCCCAGCGGATCGCCTTCCACATCCTCACCACCGACCGCGCCGACGTCGAACGGCTCGCCCACGCGCTGCGTGAGGTGACCGAGAAGGTCAGGTTCTGCGACACCTGCTTCAACATCTCCGCCGAGGACACCTGCCGGGTCTGCCGCGACCCGCGCCGCGACCGCACCTCGATCTGCGTGGTCGAGGAGTCCAAGGACGTCGCCGCCATCGAGCGCACCCACGAGTTCCGCGGGCTCTACCACGTGCTGGGCGGCGCGATCAGCCCGATCGACAACGTCGGGCCCGCCGACCTGCGGATCCGCGAACTGGTGCTGCGCCTGGGCGACGGCACCGTCACCGAGGTGATCCTGGCCACCGACCCGAACCTCGAGGGCGAGGCCACCGCCACCTTCATCTCCCGCCTGCTGCTCCCGATGGGCGTCACGGTCTCCCGGCTTGCCAGCGGCCTTCCGGTCGGCGGCGACCTCGAGTACGCCGACGAGGTGACCCTCGGCCGGGCCTTCCAGGGACGCCGCCGGATGGGCGAGGAGCCCCGCTCGGCATGACCCCCCATCCCTCCGAGATCCGGCTGATCGCCACCGACCTCGACGGCACCCTGCTGCGCCCCGACAAGACGATCAGCGACCGGACCGGGGCCGCGATCCGGCTCGCCCACGGGGCCGGCCTGCAGGTGGTCGCGGCCACCGGCCGCTACCCCACCGCCCTTGCCGCGCTGCTCACCCCGGTCGGGATCGACTACGCGGTGGCCAGCAACGGCGCGCAGGCCTACCGGCTCACCACCGGCGAGTTGCTGTTCGAGGAGGAGCTGTCGCGCGACGCGGCCGCCTCGGTCATCGAGTACCTCTCCAGGCGACTGGACGGGGTCCGCTTCGAAGCGGTGACCGACCACGGCACCGTCCACTACGTCGAGCCCGGCTACCAGGACCTGGTCAACGCGGACGAGCGCCGGCTGTTCCCGCTGGACTACCACGAGCTCGACACCGCAGGGATGCTCGGCCACCCCATTGTGAAGCTGGCGGTTCGCCACCCGTCAGTGCTCCCCGAGGCGATGCTCGACCTGCTGGCGGCCTCCGGGCTGCGCGGCTACCACGCCACCACGTCGGGTGCCCCCTTCCTCGAGATCAGCGGGGCGGGGGTGACCAAGGCGAGCGGGGTGGCCCGGCTGGCGGGTCACCTCGGGGTCGAACCGCATCAGGTGCTGGCGGTCGGCGACGCCCGCAACGATGTCGAGTTGTTGGAGTGGGCAGGCATCGGGGTGGCGATGGGCAACGCCGTCGCCGAGGCGCTCGCCGCCGCCGACCACCAGACGGCCAGCAACGATGAGGACGGCTTCGCGTACGCCGTCGAGCGGCTGCTCAACCACAGCTGACCACTCACAGCCAACGGACAGCCTGCGCCCAGCCGGACCGAGGGCGATCGCCGCGAAGCTGGGGAGCATCAACCCAAGAGGAGGAATGATGCGACCCCAACACTTCCCCGGTGGCGGACTGTTCTGGTTCTGGCAACTCGGCATGATGGCGCTGCTGCTGGTCGGCACCGTCGTGCTGGTGCTGTGGCTGCTGAAGCGCCGCAAGCCCGGCCACGCCGGCCATGCCGGCCCGCCGTGGGCCGGACCTCCCTGGCAGGCCGGGGCACCGACCCACCACCCCGCAGCCCATCCCGGCGCCCCGACCGCCCCGCCCGGGCCCCGAGCCAGCGCCCTGCAGATCCTTGACGAACGCCTGGCCGGCGGTGACATCGACGTTGACGACTACCTCAGCCGGCGCGCCGCGCTGACCGGTGACCTCCCGCACGGGGCTGTGTACCGGCCCGCCACCGACCCCGGGGAGCAACCAGACACCGACGAGCCCACGGCCTGACCCGGCCAGTCCCGGGCCGGGTGCGACGCACCCGGCCCGTGCGGCGTCCGTCGTCGAGTTCGCTGAACAGGGCTCGATCAGTGGGTCAGCCCGGCGGGGTAGCCCGCCAGCGGCTCAGTCCTCGCCGCGGAACCGGTTCGCCTGGGAGTCCTTCTCCACCGACTCGACCCCCGCCACGTCCAGCAGGTCGTGGTCGAGATTGGCTATCGAGTTCGCCGAGCCCTCCACCTCGACCCGCACCTCCTGCAGCCGCAGGTCCGTCTGGCCCTCAACCTGTCCCAGGGTCCGCAGGTCGGCCACCTTCAGCCCCACCTTGCTGATCGCCTCCATCACGTCGCGCAGCACCCCACGCCCGTCGTGGTACCGGATCCGGTACACCGCGAGCGTCGAGCGGGCCTGCGGCATCCGCTGCTGCAGCGGACGGATCCCTACCATCACAAGCAGGTACAGCGCGGTCACCGCCCCCGCGATCAGGTACAGCCCGGCGCCGGCGGCCATCCCCACCGCCGCCACGAACCAGACGCCGGCCGCGGTGGTCAGCCCACGCACCGCGTCGCGCCGGACGAAGATCAGCCCGGCGCCCAGAAAACCGATGCCGCTCACCACCTGCGCCGCCACCCGCGACCCGTCGTAGCGCGAGAACTCGTCCATCGCCACGTCGACGAAGCCGTACTTCGACACCACGGTGAACAGCGCCGACCCGAGCCCGACCAGGGCATAGGTGCGCATCCCTGCCGACTTGGCGTAGAACTCGCGCTCCACCCCGATCAGCAGCGACAACCCGACGGCGAGCAGGATCCCCCACATCGGCTCCCAGAACATGGCCACCTCCTCGACCGCCCAGTCTCCCACCGCCCGCCGGAAGCCGCCCGGGGGCTGAGACCCGCAGCAGCCGTCGCCGGTGGCCCGGCCCGCGGCGGACGGGTAAACTCGGCGGCGTCCGCAAGGCGACGATGGGGCCATCACCCCGGAGCTGCCGGAAGAACGGCGCCCAGCGCTCACTAGAACCGGCCGCGGCGAACAACGAAGCGGGACGCCCCGGCGTCCAAGGAGGGTGGTACCGCGGGTCTCCGGAACCGGAGCACTCGTCCCTTCGTCAGCGCACGACGAAGGAAGCCAGATGACCGCCCAGCCCGACCTGCAGCCGTCCTACCGCGCCGTCCCGGCGGGCATCGACCTGCCGGCGATGGAGCGCGACATCCTGGCGTTCTGGAAGGCCAACGACACCTTCTCGGCCACCCTCGCCAAGACCGCCGGCGGGACGCCGTGGACCTTCTACGAGGGCCCGCCGACCGCCAACGGGATGCCCGGCACCCACCACATCGAGGCCCGGGTGTTCAAGGACGTCTTCCCGCGGTTCAAGACGATGCAGGGCTACCACGTCGCCCGCAAGGCCGGCTGGGACTGCCACGGCCTGCCCGTCGAACTGGCCGTCGAGAAGGAGCTCGGCTTCAACGG
>JAEZGC010000248.1 GCA_023437345.1 Actinomycetes bacterium | reverse complement strand
CGCTACGTCTTCATCGAGATGAACCCGCGGATCCAGGTCGAGCACACGGTGACCGAGGAGGTCACCAACGTCGACCTGGTCAGCTCCCAGATCAGGATCGCCAGCGGCGAGAGCCTTGACGATCTGGGCCTCAACCAGGACAACGTGTCGGTCCGCGGCGCGGCGCTGCAGTGCCGCGTCACCACCGAGGACCCGTCCAACGGCTTCCGTCCCGACACCGGCACCATCTCGGTGTACCGCACCCCCGGCGGGGCCGGCGTCCGGCTGGACGGCGGCGTGGTCTACTCCGGCGCAACTATCGGCGCCCACTTCGACTCGATGCTGACCAAGCTGACCTGCCGCGGCAGCGATCTGAGGACGGCGGCGCGGCGGGCCTACCGGGCGCTGACCGAGTTCCGGATCCGCGGGGTGTCGACAAACATCCCCTTCCTGGAGGCGGTGATCTCCGACCCCGACTTCCTCGCCGGGCACACCACGACCTCGTTCATCGACGAGCGGCCGCACCTGCTGCACCACCGGATCGCCGCCGACCGCGGCACCAAGCTGCTCACCTACCTGGCGGGGGTCACCGTCAACCGGCCCAACGGTCCGCCGCGGGCTGTGCTCGACCCGAAGGTGAAGCTGCCCGCGATACCGGCCGGCCCCGCGCCGGCAGGCACCCGGCAGCGGCTGCTCGAACTCGGCCCGGCCGGGTTCGCCGCCGAGCTGCGCGCCCAGACCGCTGTCGCCGTCACCGACACCACCTTCCGCGACGCGCACCAGTCGCTGCTGGCGACCCGGGTCCGGACCCGCGACCTTGTGGAGGTCGCCCCGGCGATAGCGAAGCTGCTGCCGAACCTGTTCAGCGCGGAGGCGTGGGGCGGGGCAACCTACGACGTGGCGCTGCGCTTCCTCAAGGAGGACCCGTGGGTCCGGCTGGACGCCCTGCACACGGCGATGCCGAACATTCCGCTGCAGATGCTGCTGCGCGGCCGCAACACTGTCGGCTACACCCCGTACCCGCTGAAGGTGACCAGCGCCTTCGTCCATGAGGCGGCGCGCAGCGGCCTGGACATCTTCAGGATCTTCGACGCGCTGAACAATGTCGACCAGATCCGGCCGGCGATCGAGGCGGTGCTGGAGACCGACCACGCGGTCGCCGAGGCGGCGCTGTGCTACACGGGCAGCATGACCTCGCCGGGGGAGAAGCTGTACACCCTCGACTACTACCTGCGGCTGGCCGAGCAGCTGGTCGAGGCGGGGGCGCACATCCTGGCGATCAAGGACATGGCCGGGCTGCTGCGGGCACCCGCGGCGGCGAAGCTGGTCAGCGCGTTGCGGTCGAACTTCGACCTGCCGGTCCACCTGCACACCCACGACACTGCCGGCGGGCAATTGGCGACGCTGCTGGCGGCTGTCGAGGCCGGGGTGGACGCCGTGGACGTCGCGGCGGCGTCCATGGCGGGCACCACCTCGCAGGTGTCGATGTCGGCGCTGGTCGCCGCGCTGGAGGACACCGAGCGTGCTACCGCCCTCGACCTGGCGGCCGTGCAGTCGCTCGAGCCGTACTTCGAGGCGGCGCGCAAGCTGTACGCGCCGTTCGAGTCAGGGCTGCCCGGCCCCACCGGACGGGTCTACCACCACGAGATCCCCGGCGGCCAGCTGTCGAACCTGCGCCAGCAGGCGATGGCGCTCGGCCTGGGGGACCGGTTCGAGGCGATCGAGGACATGTACGCCGCGGCCAACCGGATCCTCGGCAACCTTGTGAAGGTGACCCCGTCGTCGAAGGTGGTGGGCGACCTGGCGCTGGCCCTGGTCGGCCGCAACGCCGACCCTGCCGACTTCGAGGCCAATCCTTCCGGCTACGACATCCCCGACTCGGTGATCGGGTTCCTGTCCGGCGAGCTCGGCACCCCGCCGGGCGGCTGGCCCGAGCCGTTCCGCACCAAGGCGCTGGCCGGCCGGGTGGTCAAGCCGGTAGCTACCGAACTGTCCGCCGAGGACGAGGCGGCGCTCGCCGAGCTGCCGCGGCAGACCCTGAACCGCCTGCTGTTCCCCGGGCCGACCCGCGACTACGAGGAGGCGGTGGAGGACTTCTCCGAGTTGTCGGTGCTGCCCACCATGGAGTTCCTGCACGGGCTGAAGCTGGGCAGCGAGGTCGAGGTGGAGATCGAGAAGGGCAAGAAGCTGCTGCTGTCGATCACCGCCGTCGGCGAGCCAGACGACCGCGGCATGCGGCAGGCGATCTGCGCGGTGAACGGCCAGTTGCGCGCCGTCTGGGTGCGCGACGAGTCGGTCACCACGACGGTGACGGCCGCCGAGCGGGCCGACCCGTCGGTCCCCGGCCAGATCCCCGCCCCGTTCGCCGGGGTCGTGACGCTGGTCGTGGAGGTCGGCGACGAGATCGCCGTCGGCCAGCAGGTGGCCACCATCGAGGCGATGAAGATGGAGGCCGCGATCACCTCGCCGGTGGCCGGCAGGGTGACCCGCCTGGCCATCGGCCACGCCCAGGCTGTGGAAGGGCGCGACCTGCTGCTGGTGATCGGGTAGGGCTCAGCCGGCGGGGGCGTCGGCCACCCTGGCGGGCGCCGCGCCCCTTCCGAACTGGAACGCGCGGACCAGCTGCAGCACGCCCAGCACGATCAGCGCGATGCCTGTCCACCAGAACAGCACCTGGATGCCCCACCACGGGCTGGAGAACAGCGCGACGCCGGCGACCACCGAGATGACGCCGTAGATGATGGCCCAGGCCCGCGACGGCGCGTCGCCGCTCTGGACCAGGGTGACGACTCCCTCGACCACCCAGATCACGCCGACGTAGACGCCGAGGAAGAGGCCGAGGAAGACTGCCGACTCGGTGGGGCTGGACACCACGATGAAGCCGGCGACGACCATCAGGACGCCGAGCACGATGTCGAGCACCCGGGCGCCCGTCCTCACCCCCTTCGCGAACAGGCCGACGGCGACGTAGCCGACGCCGGCGAGGATCCAGTAGAGGCCGAGCAGCCAGGCGACCGCGATGGCGGTCTTGGCCGGGGCGAGGACGATGAGCGCACCGATCACCAGCGCCGCTGCGCCGAGCAGGCCGA
>JAEZGC010000172.1 GCA_023437345.1 Actinomycetes bacterium | reverse complement strand
CCCGTGCGGAGCGGACGGCGGCGGCTGCGTGGCAGGGCCGTACGGCGCTGTCGGCTGGTGGAACTGCGGCCCGGCAGCCGGCCCCCACGCCATCGGACGCGACCCGAGCCCGGCCGGCAGGTCGCCGACCCGGTCGGCCCACATCACGGTGACCACCGCCTGAAGGAACGGCGCAGAGACGAGCTGCAGTACGACCTGGGCCACCAGCGGCACCAGCATCGCCCACCCGAGCGTGGCCAGAAACTCCGGGTCGAGCGGGTTCGCCTGGTCCGCGTCGGGAATCGCCACGACGCTGCCGACCTGCCCGACGGTGCCCAGCACCATCGAAGCCGCCATCACCAGGAGGTAGGCGACAGCCAGGTACCCGAAGGTCCGCCAGAACAGCCCGGCAGTCAGCTGCCACGCCCGCCGCAGGGCAGCGAGGCCGGGCTGCGCCTCGACGGTCAGGACCGGCATCAGGTAGGCAAGGCGCACCACCACCACGACCATCGCCAGCATCACGGGGAACATCAGCAGCATCGACAGCAGCACCCCGCCCGCCAGGGCGTCGTTGTCGGGGTTGCCGCCGAGGGCGCCCAGCAGCCCGGGCAGCATCGGCACAAGGATCACCGCCAGGGCGGCCAGGTAGGCCACGATCCCCAGCAGCGCCACCGGCAGGGCGCGGCCCAGGTAGCCGCGCAGGGCGGTCCGCAGCTCGGCGAAGCCCGGACGCCGCCCGTGCAGCGTCTCGCGGGCAAGCACAGTCAACGCCCCGACCGCCCACAGCTGCGCCAGCCCGGCGACCACGCCGCCCAGCAGACCGACCAGCAGCCAGGTGGCCACGGCCCCGCCCAGCGGGCTGAGGTCGCCGCTCATCGCCGCCAGCAGCAGCGGCAACCAGCTCGCCGCCATCATGGCGAGCAGCAGCAGCGAGACTGCCAGCGACACCACAGCAGGGACGGCGCTGATGCCGAGGGCCAGGCCGGGCCGGCGGCGCAGGATCCCCAACGACTCCGACAGCACCTCCCCCAGGCCGAGGGGCGCGCGGGCAGGGGCGGGTGGTGCGGCGGTCATGCCGACATGCTAGGAGTCACCGGACCACGGCCGGGGCGCTACTCGCCGAACGGCAGCGGATCGGGGGTCGCATCCACCCCGGCGACCCGGGCGATCAGGCGCTGGCGGTGGTGGCGACGGCACAGCACCTGGTAGGACACCTCGGCCTGGGGCGCACCGGTGTCGCCGACCACCATCTGGTCGCCCTCGACCACCATCGCCCCATTGACGATCCGCGCATTGTGGGTGGCCACCGCGCCGCACCAGCACCGCGGCCTGACCTGCGCCATCTCCATCCGGTCGCACAGCTCGACCAGCCGTCGGGTGGCCGGGAACAGCTCGGTCCTGAAGTCGCTCAGGATGCCGAAGCAGAACACCTCGATGCCGAGTTCGTCGGCGATCCGCGCCAGCTGGTCGATGTGGGCAGCGGTATAGAACTGGGTCTCGTCGCAGACCAGGAAGTCGACCCGCTGGCCACCGCTCAGCTCCGCCACCAGGTAGTCCCAGAAGTCGAAGCCGGGATCGACCTCGACAGCCGCGGCCGACAGCCCGATCCGCGACGTGATGGTGGCTTCGCCGGCCCGGTCGCCCCGGGTGAACAGTCGACCCGCCCGGCCCGCCCTGGTCTCCGTGTAGGCGACCTGCAGGGCGAGGGTCGACTTGCCGGAGTCCATGGGTCCGGTGAAGAAGATGAGCTGGGCCACGGCGTCCTCCTCAGCACACCAGCAACGGGACAGACATCTCGGCGGCGGTCAGCGAGCCGTGCATGCCGACCAGGCTGAGCTCCTTGGGCAGCCGGCGGCTCATCACCGCGCCCGGGCCGTGCATCGCCACCAGGACGTCGCCGAACCTGTCGGCCACCCGCGGGTTGGCCGGGCCGAACCAGCCGGCGGCGAAGGCCTCGTCCCGCGACACCACCCACGCCTGGCCTGCGAGCCGGTCCCGCCAGCGCTGCAGGACGTCCGAGGCGCGACCCCGCCGGGCGTACAGCTGCCGCAGCCTGCCCTCGCCGGCGAAGCTCTCCACGCCGGCCAGCAGGGCGGGCTCGTCCTCGACCACCAGCCGGGCGTTCCCAGGGACGTTCACCATGCCGTGGTCGCCGGTGACGACGAGCGTGGTGTCGGACGGCAGCGCGGCGCGCAGCGCACTGGCGAAGTCGTCGCACCGCCCCAACGCGGCCAGCCAGGCGTCCGACCCGACGCCGTGGCTGTGGCCGGTGTGGTCCAGCGAGCGTTCGTAGACATAGACCACCGACTGGTCGCCGCCAGCCGACGCCCCGGCGGCGAGCTCGATCCGGGTCGGGTGGTCGTCCTCATCGGTGACGCCCAGGAAGTTGGGGTCGCGCAGCGCGACAGTCGTCAGCCCGCTGCCGGCGAACCGGGCCGGCCCCACCGAGGCCGTCCGCACCCCCGCGCCGGCCAGCCGTTCCAGGTAGGTCAGCTGCGGCTGGACGTCGAGGCCGTGGACGTCGGCGGGCCACTGCAGGGTGTTGAGCACCCGCCCGGTCGGCGGGTAGCGGAACGCGTAGCCTGCGACCCCGTGCTCCCCGGGGGTGAGCCCGGTGCCGAGGCTGGTGATGCTGGTCGCGGTGGTGCTGGGCACCCCCGAGGTGATGGAGCGGCCCGACTCGGCAAGACCCGCCAGAAAGGGGGCGGCACCGGCCCAGTGCTCACGCTGTTCCCACCCCAGGCCGTCCACCAGCAGCACCACGTAGCGGTCCGCGCCGGGCAGGCCCAGCCGGTCGCCGGAGCCGGGCAGCCCCAGGTGGGAGCCGATACTGGGCAGCAGGTCGGCCAGCGTCCGGCTGCCGTACGCGGGGATGACCGGGTCGGTCATCGGGTGCCGGAGGCTATCTGCAATGTCGTAGCGAACTCGACCAGCTCACGCACCTTCGCCTCTCCGTCGGCAGTCGCGCTGATCCGCACCGTCAGGTCGTCGGCGGCCAGGTCTCCCGAGTAGCCGTGGTCGGCCTCGCAGTTGGGGTCGCCGCACTGCGCCGGCTCGAGCTCGATCCGTCGGGTCGTGCCCCACCCGATGGTCAGCCACGCCTCCACCACCTTCGACTTGCGCGTGCCATAGGACTCGGGGTGGTCGACGACCTGGCTGAGCGCCACCGAGCGCAGTCCGGCGACCGGCACGGACTCGGTCGTGGTGATCGCCCGCATCGGCTCGCCGGGGGCGGCGTTCTCGTCGGTGTGGCCTACCACCAGCCGGGTGGGGGTGAGGATGAGGACTGTCAGGTGGCGCTGGATCTCCTCCTGGCTGAAGGTCGCCTCGTGGTGGACGAGGTGCGCCTCCACCGGTTCGGCTCCGCGCGCCAGCGAGATGGCGTCCGCGATCAGCTCGGGGAAGTAGCCGCAGTCGCGGATCTCCTCGATGAGCGACGCGGGTAGCGCCAGACCGGGTCGTGGGCTCATTGCGCCATCTTTCCACGCCCACCGCGCGCGAGGGGAATTCCGGACCGGCGCCGTCGCCGGTCGCGAGCTGATCGCATACTCTGTCGCCCGTGAGCACCCGACCGTTCATCGCCGCCCGGATGGAGGAAGTGGTCGACCGCATCGGCGAGCGACTGTGGCGGGCGCTGGGCTGGCGCGAGCACGTGATCTGCTACACCGGCTACGGCACAGGTGCGTCGATCAGGGTGCTGGGGCGGGTGGTGCTGATGCCGCGCCGGGCCCGCACCCCGTTGCGCAAGGCGACCCGCGAGTTCGTCAAGCGACGCGGCTTCCGCAACTTCGTGACCGCCCCCTGCGTGCGGGTGCCGATCACCGTCCGGGTCGGCGCACGGGTGATCAACGCGGTCACCGACCGTGGCGGGTACATCGACCTGCGGATCCGCGACCACGGCCTCGAACCGGGCTGGCAGAGCATCGAGATCCGCAGCGCCCAGTCGAAGAAGGCGCTCGCGCCGGTGCAGGTGGTGGACGACGCGGTGACCTTCGGCATCGTGTCGGACATCGACGACACGGTGATCACCACGCTGCTGCCGCGCCCCCTGATCGCCTTCTGGAACAGCTTCATCCGCGACGAGTCGGCCCGCCAGGCGGTGCCGGGGATGGCCCGGCTCTACACCGACCTGCTGGCCGCGCACCCGGGTTCCCCGCTGGTGTACCTGTCCACCGGGGCGTGGAACACCCACCCGTTCCTGTCCCGGTTCCTGAAGCGGCACGCCTATCCCGCCGGCGCCATGCTGATGACCGACTGGGGCCCGACCAACACCGGCTGGTTCCGTTCCGGCCTGCAGCACAAGCGGGAGTCGCTGCTGCAGCTGACCCGCGACTTCCCCAGCATCAGCTGGCTGCTGGTCGGCGACGACGGCCAGCACGACCCCACGATCTACACCGAGTTCGCCGCGGTGGCCCCGGACAATGTCCGGGCGATAGCGATCCGGCAGCTGTCGCCCACCGAGCAGGTGCTGGCGCACGGCACCACCACCTCGCTGCAGGAGGATGACGACGCGCCGCCGTCCGACGTCCCGGTCCACTACGCCCCCGACGGCCGCGGGCTGCTCACCCGGCTGCGCGACCTGCCCGAGCTGTCCTGACCCACGACCGGGCGAGTCCCGGCCCTGCGGCGGTGCTCGCTGCGGCAGAATCGAGGCGCCCCGCCGGGGCCGCGAGGAGATGAGAACATGGCCAAGCCGCCCACCGACGACGAGGTGGCCGAACGGATAGTCGACATCGACGTGTCCGAGGAGATGGAGACCAGCTACCTGGAGTACGCCTACTCGGTGATCTACTCCCGTGCGCTGCCGGACGCCCGCGACGGCCTCAAGCCGGTGCAGCGCCGCATCCTCTACACCATGGACGACATGCGGATCCGTCCTGACGCCTCGCACGTCAAGTGCGCCCGCGTGGTGGGCCAGGTGATGGGCAAGCTGCACCCGCACGGCGACTCGGCGATCTACGACGCCCTGGTGCGGCTCGGCCAGCCGTGGGCGATGCGGCTGCCGGTGGTGGACGGCCACGGCAACTTCGGCTCGCTCGATTCAGGGCCGGCCGCGATGCGGTACACCGAGTGCCGGATGGCCCCTGCAGCGGTGGCGATGACGGCAGGCCTGGCCGAGGACACCGTCGACTTCCGTCCCAACTACGACGGCGAGGAGACCGAGCCGGTGGTGATGCCGGCGGCGTATCCCAACCTGCTGGTCAACGGCACCACAGGCATCGCTGTCGGGATGGCGACAAACATCCCGCCGCACAACCTCGTCGAGACCGTGCAGGCCTGCAAGCACCTGCTGCGCCATCCCGACGCCGGGGTCGACGACCTGATGCGGTTCATCCCCGGTCCCGATCTGCCGGCCGGCGGGAAGATCATCGGACTGGACGGGATCCGGGAGGCCTACACCACCGGGCGTGGCATCTTCAGGGTCAGGGCGAGCGCTCGGATCGAGCAGGTGCACCCCCGCCGCAAGGGCATCGTGGTCACCGAGCTGCCGTACATGGTGGGACCAGAGCGCATCATGGAGCAGGTCAAGACCCTGGTGCAGAGCAAGAAGCTCACCGGCATCAGCGACATCAAGGACCTCACCGACCTGGCCAACGGCACCCGGCTGGTCATCGAGGTCAAGAACGGCATCAACCCCGAGGCGCTGCTGGAGCAGCTCTACCGGCTGACCAAGCTGGAGGACTCGTTCGGGATCAATGCGGTGGCCCTGGTCAACGGCCAGCCGGCCACGTTGAGCCTGAAGGAGATGCTGGAGGTCTACCTCGAGCACCGCCTCGAGGTGATTCGGCGCCGCTCCGCCTTCCGGCTCGGCAAGGCGTCCGACCGGCTGCACCTGGTCGACGGCCTGCTGATCGCGATCGTCGACATCGACGACGTGATCGCCATCATCCGCAGCTCCGAGGACGCCGCCCAGGCCCGTGCCCGGCTGATGGAGGCGTTCGAGCTGACCGAGACGCAGACCAACTACATCCTCGACATGCAGCTGCGCCGGTTGACGAAGTTCAGCAGGATTGAGCTCGAGGCCGAGCGCGAGCAGCTGCTGAACACCATCGCCGACCTCCAGGCCATCCTGGACAGCCCCGAGCGGCAGCGCGAGGTGGTCGCCGCCGAGCTGGACGAGGTGGCGCGCACCCACGGCACGCCGCGGCGGACCGTGCTGCTGGAATCGGCCGGCGCCCCGGTGAAGGCTGCTGCCGCGTCGCTGGAGGTGGCTGACGACCCGTGCTGGGTGCTGCTGTCCTCGGCAGGGCTGCTGGCCCGCGCCGACACCGCCGAGCCGCTGCCGAGTTCGGGGCCTCGCGCAGTGCACGATGTGGTGGTCTCCACCGCCCAGACGACAGCGCGGGGCGAGTTCGGCGCGCTGACCACCGCCGGCCGGCTGATCCGCTGCCAGGCCATCGACCTGCCGTCGGTTCCGGTCACCGCCACCGCGCCCAACCTGAAGGGCGGCTCGCTGGCCGGCGAACTCGTCGACCTGCAGCCGGGCGAGCGGATCCTTGCGCTCACCAGCCTGTCGCCGGACACCTTCGGCTGGGCGCTGGGGACCGCCGCGGGGGTCGTGAAGCGGGTCACGCCCGAGCTGCTGTCCAAGGACGCCTGGGAGGTGATCCGGCTCGACGACGGGGACAGCGTCGTCGGTGCCGTCGAGCTGCCGCACGACCTTGACGACCTCGTCTTCGTCACCTCCGACGCCCAGCTGCTGCGCTTCCCGTCCGCCGGGGTCCGGCCGCAGGGTCGCTCCGGGGGCGGGATCGCCGGCATCAAGCTCTCCCCCGGCGCCCGGGTGGTCTTCTTCGGTGCCTGCGCCGCCGACGACGCTGTCGTGGTGTCGGTGGCCGGCTCGTCCAGCGCGCTGCCCGGAACCGAGGCCGGCACGGTCAAGGTGACCCGGTTCGCCGAGTTCCCCGGGAAGGGACGCGCCACCGGCGGGGTCCGCTGCCACCGCTTCCTGAAGGGCGAGGACACCCTCGTGCTGGCGTGGGTGGGCCCCGAGCCCGCGGTGGCCGCCGCCGCCAGCGGCTCCCCCATCGACCTGCCCGAACCTGACGCCCGCCGCGACGGCTCCGGCACACCGGCCGGCCAACCGATCGCCGCCCTCGGCTCCCGCTACCACCCCTAGCCAGGGTCAGGTCGGCGGTGCTAGCTTGCCGGCGACGAGAGGTCACCCCATGTCCAACCTCTACACCGGCATCCTGGCGCTCGAGGACCGCGCCACCCGGTCGCGCTGTGCCGAACGTCTGCTGCGGATCAGGACCTCGCTGGCACCGTTGCGGGAACGGCGGTCTGACTCGTCGCTGCTGCTGGCCACCTGGAACATCCGCGACTTCGGCGCGAAGAAGTTCGCCGCGCCGCGGCTGCCGGAGTCGCTGTACTACCTGGCCGAGTTCGCGTCCTGCTTCGACCTGATTGCGCTCCAGGAGGTCAACCGAGACCTCTCCGAGTTCGAGCAGTTGGTCGCCATCCTCGGCGACGGCTGGGACTACCTGCTCACCGACGCCACCGAGGGGGTCTCGGGCAACGGGGAGCGAATGGCGTTCCTTTTCGACAAGGCGAAGGTGCGGTTCCGCCACATCGCCGGCGAGATCGTGCTGCCGTCGGGCCAGCTGGTGATGCCCGAGGCTGCAGCGAAGCGCGCCACCGACCAGCCGGCCCCGGAGCCGCCGATCGAAGCCGAGGCAGTCGGGCAGCAGTTCGCCCGGACCCCGTTCCTGGTCGCCTTCCAGGCCGGCTGGTTCAGGTTCAACCTGTGCACCGTGCACATCTACTACGGCGCCGAGTCGGGTGCTGCGCTGCAGCGCCGGATCGCCGAGATCCGGACCCTTGTCGACTTCTTCGCTCGTCGCCAGGACGCCGAGAGCAAGCTGGTCGGCAACCTGCAGGAGGCGGAGAACTACATCCTGTTGGGCGATTTCAACGTGGTCAGCCCCGAGCACAAGACGATGACCGCGCTGACCCGCCGCGGCTTCATAGTCCCCGAGCAGATCGACGCTGCCCTGATGCCGAACCGCGACCACTTCTACGACCAGATAGCAGTGCGAGCCAAGGACCCGCGGTTCCGTGTCCTGGATGGCGGAATCGTCGACATCTTCGCCGACGTATTCACCGACGACGACCTCGCCATCTACCAGCACTTGGTCCCCGAGTCGCCGCGCAACCGGACCCTGCTGCGCCGTTACCGCGACTGGCGGACCTGGCAGCTGTCCGACCACAAGCCGCTGTGGGTGCAGGTCCAGACCGACTTCTCAGACACCTACCTCAAGGAGGTGCTGGCGATGCAGCGGTGAGCACTGCCACCGTAAGGTGGGCGCGTGCCAACCTCCTTCGACGACCTGCTCGCCGCCAACCGCCGCTACGCCACGTCAGCGCCGCGCAACTTCGACGGCTACGCCCACGCCGGCGTCGCTGTGGTCACCTGCATGGACTCCCGCCTCCAGCCGCTGGAGATGATCGGGCTCTACCTTGGCGAGGCGAAGATCCTGCGTACCCCTGGCGGGCACGTGACGGCGGACGCGCTGAACGGGTGCGTCCTGGCGGTGAACCTGCTGCGGGTGGACCGGATCCTTGTCGTGGCACACACTCGCTGCGCGATGGCCAGCGACGAGGCCGAACTGCACCGCCGGATCGCCGCCACCGCCGGGGTGGACGAGATCGACCTCGACCTGGGGGCCGACCCCGACCAGGAACGCCGGCTGCGGGCGGACGTGGCGATGCTGTCGGCCCACCCCCTGATCGCTGGACGCGCCGGCGTCGGCGGCTTCCGCTACGACGTGGACACCGGCCGACTCGAGCAGGTCTGCTGAGTCCGTCCGGCGGGGCGGCTCAGTCGGCGGCCCACTCCAGCCGGCGGTAGTCCGGCCAGGGGTCGGTGGCCAGCCGACCGTAGGTGAGCACGTCGATCCGCCGGCCGTCGACCAGGAACTTCCCCCGCTCGACCCCCTCCTGCACGAACCCTGCCGCGGCCGCCACAGCGCCTGAAGCCGGGTTGTTCGCGCGATGGCCGAGCTCCAGCCGCTCCAGACCGCCGGCGCCGAGTTGCCGGTCAGCCACCGCTGCAACCGCGCGAGCGGTCCACCCCCGTCCCCGGTGGGCGGCGTGCATCCAGTAGGACACCCAGCCGTTGCGGTTGTCCGGATCGACCGAGACAACCACGAGCCCGACCAGCCGGCCGGCCTCGGTGATCGCCGTGACCCGCTGGTGGCGCTCGGCGTCGAGCAGGTCGGCGACGTACGCCTGGGCCCCGGCCAGGTCGGACACGTCACCCTGCCGGGCCATGTCGTCGGACGAGGTGAACGCCGCCAGCACCGCCTCAACGTCGTCGCGCGACAGCGGCCTCAGGACCGGCTCTTCCATCGCTCAGGCGTCGATCCGCTCGGCGTCCAGGGCGTAGGCGCCCTCGATGATGAATTGCTTGCGGGGAGCGACGTCATTGCCCATCAGCTTCTCGAACACCGCCTCGGCAGCGGCCGCCTCATCGACGGTGATCCGGCGCAGGGTGCGATGCCGGGGGTTCATGGTGGTGTCGGCGAGCTGGTCGGCGTCCATCTCGCCGAGCCCCTTGTAGCGCTGCGGCTTCTTGAACGCGACCCCCCGCTTGGTCAGCTCGGCGAGCTTTCGGCGGTACTCGGTCTCGTTGTACGTGTAGATGTACCGTTCCTGACCCTTGCGCGGGTTGATCAGCTCGAACCGGTGCAGCGGCGGGACGGCGGTGTACACCCGGCCGGCTTCCAGCAGCGGCCGCATGTACTTGAAGAAGAGGGTCGTCAGCAGGGTGCGGATGTGGGCGCCGTCGGCGTCGGCGTCGGCCATGAAGACCACCTTGCTGTAGCGGGCCTGCTCGATGTCGAAGGAGCGCCCCGACCCGGCGCCCACCACCTGGATGATGGACGCGCACTCCACGTTCTTCAGCATCTCGCCGACCGAGGCCTTCTGGACGTTGAGGATCTTGCCGCGGATCGGCAGCAGCGCCTGGAACTCCGAGTCGCGGGCGAGCTTGGCGGTGCCGAGAGCCGAGTTCCCCTCGACGATGAACAGCTCGGTGCGGTCGAGGTCTGTGCTGCGGCAGTCGGCCAGCTTGGCCGGCAGCGAGCTCGACTCCAGGGCTGTCTTGCGGCGCTGCGCATCACGGTGCGCGCGGGCCTGGACCCGGGTCCGGGACGCCCCGACCACCTTCTCCATCACGGCCCTCGCCTGGCCGCGCTGCGCAGCCCGGTTGGAGGTCAGGAAGCCGGTCAGCTCGTTCTCCACGATCCGGGCCGCCAGCCGCATCACCGGCGGGGTGCCGAGCACCTCCTTGGTCTGGCCCTCGAACTGCGGCTCGGCGAGCCGCACCGTGACGACGGCGGTCAGGCCCTCCATCACGTCGTCCTTGATGATCTCCTCACCGGCCTTCAGCAGCCGGGTGCCGTCCAGTGACCGCGCGAAGGCACGCACCAGTCCCCGCTCGAAGCCCGAGACGTGGGTGCCGCCCTTGCCGGTGGCGATGATGTTCACGAACGAGGCGACCCGCGTGTCGTAGCCGGTGCCCCACCGCAGGGCGACGTCCACGTCGACGCTGCGTTCCACGTCGGTGGGGGTCATCGCCCCGTTGTCGTCAAGCATCGGCACGGTCTCGGTGAACCGGTCGGTGCCGCGCAACCGGACCACGTCGGTGAGCGGCGGGTCGGTGGCCAGGAAGTCGCAGAACTCAGAGATCCCGCCGTCGTGACGGAACACTTCGGTGACCGGCTCACCGGTGCGCTGGTCGGTCACCGACAGCTGCAGGCCCGGCACCAGGAAGCTGGTCTGGCGGGCGCGGTCCAGGAGTTGCTTCAGCGACAGTTCGGCGCCCGGCAGGAAGATCTGTCGGTCCGGCCAGTAGCGGACCCGGGTGCCGGTGGTCCCCTTCGCGGCACGACCGATCTTGCGCAGCCCGCCGCCGGGGGTGAACGGCGCGTCGGGCCCGTCGCCGTCGAACACCCCTGGCACGCCGCGACGGAAGCTCATCGCATGGGTGGCGCCGTTGCGGTCGACCTCGACGTCCAGGCGCGAGGAGAGCGCGTTGACCACCGAGGCGCCCACCCCGTGCAGCCCGCCGGTGGCGTTGTAGGAGCCGGCACCGAACTTGCCACCCGCGTGCAGCTTGGTGAAGACGACCTCGACGCCGGTGAGCTTGGTCCGCGGCTCGATGTCGACCGGGATGCCGCGTGCCCTGTCGACCACAAGGACGCTGCCGTCGCTGTCGAGCCGGATCTCGATGCTCTCGCCGAAGCCTGCCAGCGCCTCGTCGACCGCGTTGTCGATGATCTCCCACAGGCAGTGCATCAGGCCCTTGGTGTCGGTGGAGCCGATGTACATCGCGGGGCGCTTGCGGACGGCTTCGAGCCCTTCCAGGACCAGCAGGTGGCGGGCTTCGTAGTCGCGGCCCTCGGCCGCCCGGGTCGTCGTTGTCACCCGGGTGACATTATCTCGCCCGTGTAACAGTTCGGTGGAGGTCGTGCAACGGTGTCGGTCCTGGCCGGGTCTGTCACCGGGACCACCTAGACTGAAGGAACCTTGAACTGGCGAGGGGGGAACAATTCCTCAGGTTTCGCGTTGTTCTCGGTAGGGAATGCTGGTGATGACCTGGCGATGAGAGTGAGGACCCGATGAGCACACCTGTTCTTGACGCACTGACCGCAACCGACCGGTGCGACCGCTGCGGTGCCCAGGCCTACGTACGGGTCACCCTCACCTCCGGCGGCGAACTGCTCTTCTGCGGCCACCACGGCAGGGCCCACTCGGCCAAGCTGAGCCAGGTGGCGCTGAAGATCCACGACGAGACCGACAGGCTCTCCTGAGACCTGCTCGTCGCAACGGCCCCGGCTCCCCGCCGGGGCCGTTGTCGTTGCCCCGGCTACAGTGACGGCCATGCCGCACGCACCGTATGGAAGCTGGTCGTCGCCGATCACCGCCGAGGACCTCACCGCCGCCACCGTCGGGCTTGCCTACGGGATCGTCGACGACGGCGTCCGGTACTGGACGCAGGCCGATCCCTCCCAGGGCGGCCGGGTCTCGGTCTGGCGCGACGACGGCACGTCCCGGGCCGAGGTGAGCCCGCAGGCCTACGTCCGCTCGGGCGTCAACGAGTACGGCGGTGGGGACTGGACGGTGTCGGACGGCATCTGCGTCTACTCATCGTGGCCCGACGGCGCGCTGCACGTGGTCGAGCGCGGCGGCGAGTCCCGCCGGTTCGCCCCCGGCGACGGGCTGCGGTACGGCGCGCTCTTCCTGGACGCCGGGCGCCGGCTGGTGCTCGCCGTGCGCGAGGACCACACCCGCGGCTCAGAGCCTGAGACGACGGTTGTCG
>JAEZGC010000169.1 GCA_023437345.1 Actinomycetes bacterium | reverse complement strand
GCCGAACTCCGAGGTGAGGTGGTCGCCGTCGACCAGGTTGGCGACCAGGAAGCCGGCGGCGCGTTCGGCCGCGGCGGTGTCGGGCTGGGCCGACGCGGTCGGTGCGACCAGGAGGAGTGATGCTGCCAGCGCCGTAGTCCCGACGGCGAGCAGGCGGAGCAGGTGGGCCACCGCTGAGTCCTTTCCGTGGACCTGGGGGTGGCCGGGACGCAGGGTGCCGGCTCGCCCGTATTCCACGACGGGTTGATTCGAGCCAGAACTCGGTGCAGGCACTCCGACTCGGCTGGACGGGCCAGCCTCACGGCTGCGGGTCAGTGCCGGATTCACACCGGCTTCCCCTGCAAGGGTTCAGGTGGGCCTCACTGTAGTGCATCCGTGCCCGGGCGCGGGCGCAGACCGACACCCGGGGGCGGGCGGCGGGCCCGGGGGTGTCGACGTGGCGCTAGGGGTTCAGCGGCTCCGGCCGGTCCTGGCCGTCGACCACGTCGGCGTTGAGGCCGCCGCGCTTGTCGTCGTAGACGCCGTCGACCGGGCCCGACCCGGAGCCGACGGACGGGTCGTCGGCGGCTGCGGCGGCGTCTCCGACATCGTGGGTGACACCCTCCCCGGTGCCGGCCACATCGCCGGGGACGTCGGCGTCGGAGCCGGCGGCCGCCGACGATCCGGTGACACCCTGGGCGAACTCGCGGGCCTTGGCAGTGGCGTCCTCAGCCAACCGCCGGGCGTTCTCCGGCAGGTCCTGGGCGAAGTCCTGCGCCTTCTCGCCGGCGGTGCCGGCGAACTCCTTGATGCTCTCCACGGCGCCCTCGGCGAACTCCTTGGCGTTCTCTATGGCGTCCT
This sequence comes from Actinomycetes bacterium, assembly GCA_023437345.1. Taxonomy (GTDB): domain Bacteria; phylum Actinomycetota; class Actinomycetes; order Propionibacteriales; family Propionibacteriaceae; genus Propionicimonas. Next base: position 15,426 of record JAEZGC010000169.1, on the reverse strand, counting down.
CGGCCATGTCCTTGATCCGGTCGAAGAAGCCGCCCTCATCGGGGGTGGGGGTCTCGGTCATCTGGATCCTCTCGGTAGGGTGCGGAGTGTTCCCGCACCCAGCCTAGGATTACCCGGTTCCCGCGTCACCAGTCGCGTGCACCACCAGTACGCGGAACCCCTTCGCGCTGGCCTGCCTGGTGCACTGGTGACCCCTGTCGAGCAGCCAGCGCTGCAGCGAGTCGGCGCCAAGGTTGCGCCCGACGACCAGCCGGGCCACGCCGTCGGGTGCCAGCCGCGGCAGCCAGCTCAGCAGCAGGTCGTGCAGGGCGTCCTTGCCGATCCGGATCGGCGGGTTGGACCAGATCTCGTCATAGCGGGCCTGCGGGTCGGCCGCGTCGGGCAGCATCGGACGAACCCGGTCGCCGACGTGGTGCCGGGCGGCATTGGCCGCGGTCAACGCCAGGGCGCGTTCGTTGGTGTCGACGGCGTCCACGCTCGCCTGCGGGCAGGCGGTGGCCAGCGCGACAGCGAGCACGCCGTAGCCGCAGCCCAGGTCGAGCAGCCGCCGCGACTGCGGCCGGGGCGCCGACTCCCGCAGCAGCACCGAGGTGCCAAGGTCGAGGCCGGCGGCGGAGAAGACGCCGTCGGCGGTCTCGAACTCCCAGTCGGTGTCCCAGAACCGGGCGGTGATCAGCCGGCGGTTCTCCGGGCCGGTCGGTGTGGTGAAGTAGTGGCTCACGGCTCCTCCTGTGGGCAGTCACCGGGAGGGTCACCGGGCAGGCTGCGGCGGGCCCTTGCCTCACGCGCGCGGGCTGCCAGCCGGTCGGCCGGCGGGTAGCCCACCTCCTCAAGCACCAGCCCGTGGGCGGGCATCACCGGCACCTCGCCGCTGCGGCTGCCGGCGTCCAGCAGCGCGGCCAGCCAGGCGGCGTCGCGGCGCCGGCCGGCGACCTCGACCAGGGCACCGACCAGCGAGCGCACCATCGAGTGGCAGAACGCGTCGGCCCGGACCGTGATCTCGACATGGCCGGCGGGGGCGCGGACGGCCTCCACCAGCTGCAGCTCCCGCACCGTCGTCGCGCCCTCGCGGGCCCGGCAGAAGGCGGCGAAGTCATGCAGGCCGAGCAGGGCGCCGGCCGCACTGTTGAGCAGGTCGAGGTCGAGTCCGACGGTGACGGCGGCGACCTGGTGGCGCAACAGCGGATCAGGGATGGTGTCGGTGAGCCGGTAGGTGTAGCGCCGCCAGATCGCTGAGAACCGGGCGTCGAAGCCGGGCTCGGCGATCCCGACCCGGCGGACCTGGACGTCGGCGGGCAGGGCCCGGCGCAGCCGGCGCTGCAGCAGCGCCGCCACCTCGGCGGCGGGGGAGTCGTCGGGCAGGTCGAGGTGGGCCACCTGGCCGCGGGCGTGGACGCCGGCGTCGGTGCGTCCGGCGACCACCAGCTGCGGAGGTGTCGTGAGCCGCAGCACCCGCTGGATCCACACTTCAAGCTCGCCCTGCACGGTGCGCAGGCCGGTTTGGGTCGCCCAGCCGTGGAACCCGGACCCGTCGTAGCCGATGTCCAGCCGCAGCCTCATGCCGGCTCCACCGCGCGGCGGTAGCTGAGGTCGACTATCGCGCGCCCGGCAGCGACGCCTCGCGCCTCGTACTTGGTCAGCGGCCGGGCGTCCCAGCGCGGCACCGGGTCGGGATCGGCCACCAGCCGGGGCTGCCCGGCCAGCACCTGGCGGACGTGGTCTGCGTAGTCCTCCCAGTCGGTGGCCAGCCGCCAGGTCCCACCGGGCACCAGCCGGTCGGCGACCGCCGCGGCGAACTCCGGACTGACCAGGCGCCGCTTGTGGTGGCGGGCCTTGTGCCAGGGGTCGGGAAAGAAGGTCCACAACTCGGTCACCGAGGCCACGGGCAGGGCGGCCAGCGCCTGCGCACCGTCGGCGACCACCAGCCTGACGTTGGTGACGCCGGCGCGGTGCAGCTTCGACAGCGTGCTGGCCACCGCAGGCTCGAAGACCTCGAAGGCGAGCAGGTTCGCCTCCGGCCGGGCCTGGGCAACCGCAGCCACCACGTCGCCGTTGCCCGAGCCGATCTCGACCAGCAGCGGGGCCAGCCGGCCGAACAGCGACGCCGGGTCGATGGTCGTGCCGGGGGCCAGCGAGGTGACCCGCTCTCCGGGCGGCAGGTCGAGCACCCAGCGTCCCCGCAGCTCGTCCCAGGCCCTCTGCTGGGAGGGGTTCATCCGCGCGCTCCGCCTGACATAGGACACCACGTCGCGACGGATCGGGGCGCTGGGCATGGCCGCCATTCTAGGGAGTCGCGCGGCGGCGCCGGCTCCGGTCGGGACCGGTGGCGGCACCGGGTCGGGTCAGGGGGCGGTCAGGGTCGCCGGGGCTGGGGATCCGGCGATCCGTCGGGTTTCATGGACTCGCGCCCGGGGTGGAGCCGGGCGGATGCGAGAGGATGCAATGCGGTTCCTGCTTAACCTGATCTGGCTTGTCTTCGGAGGCCTGTGGCTCGCCCTTGGCTACCTGCTGGCGGGCATCGTCGCCTGCATCCTCATCGTCACCATCCCGTTCGGGATCGCGTCCTTCAGGATGGCCGGCTACGCGCTGTGGCCGTTCGGCCGCGCCGTCGTCCCCAAGCCGGGCGCCGGTGTCGGCTCGGCGCTGGGCAACGTGATCTGGTTCGTGGTCGCCGGCGTCTGGCTGGCGATCGGCCACCTCACCACCGCCGCCGCCCAGGCGGTCACCATCATCGGAATCCCGCTGGCGATCGCCAACCTCAAGATGATCCCGGTCACCTGCGTCCCGTTCGGCAAGGACATCGTGGACGCCCGCTACCTGCCGCCGGGCACCCGTCCGCTGCACTCGGTGTAGCTCGCGGGGACGGTTCCTCGGCACGCGGGTCGGGTGCTCCACACGCGCTGCCGGACCGCCCCGGCTGGTCAAGCGAACCGGGCGGAATCCCTTAGGGTGGCTGAGTGATCCTGGTCGACTGGCAACTGCTGCTCACCACCGCCGTCACCCTCTTCGTGATCGTCGACCCGCCAGGCCTGCTGCCCGTGTTCCTCGGCCTCACGAGCCCCCTGTCGCCGGCCGAGCGCCGCGCCGCCGCGTCCAAGTCGTCGATAGTCGCGTTCGGGGTGATCACCCTGTTCGCGCTGTTCGGCCAGCAGATCCTGCTGTACCTGCACGTCTCGGTGCCCGCGCTGCAGGTCTCCGGCGGCCTGCTGCTGCTGATAGTCGCGCTCGAGCTGCTGACCGGACGCGGCGGCGACCCCGTCCTGCACAAGGGGGTCAACGTCGCCATCGTGCCGCTGGGTACCCCGCTGATGGCGGGCCCCGGCGCCATCGTCGCGACCATGCTCGCCGTCCAGGCCGCTCAATTCCCGACCGGGCACATCACCGTCGGCCTCGCGCTGGTGATCGTGATGGGCCTGGTCTGGGTGTTCCTGCGCTACGCGGGCCTGATCCGCTCGGTGCTGCGGGAGTCGGGGACGATGCTCGCCTCCCGGATCGCGGGCCTGCTGCTGGCCGCGATCGCCGTCCAGATGGTCGCCGACGGGGTGTTCGGCTTCATCGCCGCCCAGGGCTGAGCCGCACCCGGGGGCCGCCGGCCCCCGGGCGCGACGTGCTCAGTTCGCCTTGGCGTACTTCTCGGTCAGGTTGGACGGCAGCAGCTCGTAGCCGTGGAACTCCCGGGTGAAGGTGCCAGAACCGTGGCCGATCCCGCGCAGGTCTATCGCGTAACGGGCCAGCTCGGCCTGCGGGACCAGCGCCCTGATGATCGCCTTGCGGTTCTCCGAGTCCGAGCCCAGCAGCTGCGCCCGGCGTCCCGACAGGTCGGTCATCACCGGGCCGAGGTACTCCTCGCCAACGGTCACCGTGACCAGGTCGATGGGCTCCAGCAGCCCGACCACCTTGGGGGTGGCGGCCTCCTTGATCGCCAGCGCGCCGGCCAGCTGGAAGGCCATGTCCGAGGAGTCGACCGAGTGCGCTTTGCCGTCGAACAGGGTGACCCGGATGTCGACCATCGGGTACCCGGCGAAGACTCCCTTGTCGAGCTGGCTGCGGATGCCCTTCTCCACCGACGGGATGAACTGCCGCGGGACGGCGCCGCCCACCACCTTGTCGACGAACTCGAACCCGGCGCCGCGCTCCAGCGGCTCGACCTCGATGTTGCAGACCGCGTACTGGCCGTGGCCGCCGGACTGCTTGACGTGGCGACCCAGCGCGGTGGCCTTGCCGGTGAACGTCTCGCGCAGCGCGATCTTCAGCTCGTCCTGCTCGACCTTGACGCCGTAGCGCTCGACCAGGCGGGCCAGCAGCAGGTCGGCGTGGGCCTGGCCGGTGGTCCACAGCACCAGCTGGTCGCTGGCACCGCGGTCCAGCCGGACGGTGGTGTCCTCCACCACCAGCCGGTTGAGGGCGCCGGCGAGCTTGTCCTCGTCGTTGCGGGTGGCCGCCCGGATCGCCAGCGGCAGCAGCGGGTCGGGAAGCGCCCACCGCCCGATCAGGGCCGGCCGGTCCTTCGCCGACAGGGTGTCACCGGTCTCGGCGGTCGACAGCTTGGGGACCAGGACTATCTCGCCGGCGATCGCCTGCGTCCGCGGCTTGAGCTCGGTGCCGACGACGGCCTGGATGAGGCCGATCCGCTCGTCGGAGTCGTGGTCATCGGTGCGCGAGCCGTGTCCGCTGACGTGGACGGTGTCCTCGGCGCGCAACGTGCCGGAGAAGACCCGGACCATCGACAGCCGGCCCGCGAACGGGTCGGTGGTCGTGCGGATCACCTGTGCCACCAGCGGGCCGGCCGGGTCGGCCGTCGGGGTCGGCAGCTCGCCGCCGGCCGGGGTTGTGACCGGCGGGTTGGGGTGCAGGCTCGGGGTCGGGAAGCCGTGGGCGATCAGCCGCAGGATCTCCTCGACGCCGACGCCGGTGTTGGAGGCGACCGGGACGACGGGGAACAGGTTGGCGGTGGCGACCGCCTTCATCAGGTCATCGAGCAGGTACTCGGTGTCGAGGGTCTCGCCGGACAGGTAGCGGTCCATCAGCGAGTCGTCCTCGGCCTCCTGGATGATCGCCTCGATCAGCGGCCCGCGGTAGGCCTCGACGTCGTCGTCGTCGGCGCTCAGCGTTCGGTTGACCACCTCCTTGCCCGAGTAGTCGTGCTCCTCGAGGCTGAGCAGGCCGATGTTTCCCGACACCACGCCGGGGGCCGACAGGGTGGGGACGTGGGTCGGCAGGACGCCCTCGCCGAAGGCGGCCTGGGCGGCGGCGACCGAGGCGTCGAAGTCGGCGTGGCCGGCGTCCAGCTTGGTCAGCGCGATGATCCTCGGCAGCCGGGCGGCCTCGCACTCCTCCCACAGCGCGGCGGCAGCGCCGTCGATGCCGTCGGCGGCCGAGATGACGAACAGGGCGGCGTCCGCGGCGCGAATGCCGGCCCGCAGCTCGCCGACGAAGTCGGGGTGGCCCGGGGCGTCGAGCAGGTTGGTGATGGTGCCGCGGTTCTCCACCGACGCGAGGTAGAGCTGGGCGGCGCGTTCGGCGTCCTCCTTCTCGCCGCGGTAGCCCGGGATCCGGGCCTTGAGCAGCTGCTCGAACAGGGAGGTCTTCCCCGATCCCGCGTTTCCGATCAGGACGACGTTGCGGACTTCATCGGGACTGGTCACCTGCAGCGAGGCAGCGCTCATCTTTGAACTCATGGGGACAACCTTGCCCGCGGTACTGACACCCTGCAACCAGTTTTGGCCGATTCGCGGAGCCGGCTCCGGACGGCCCGGGGCGGTCCGACGACGCCCCGATCCCGGCTCGCTGTGAGGGTGTGTGGCGAGTTCGGGAGGGACACTCACCAGGAGGCGTTGACGGGGGCCGGCTGACGGGTCAGCGGGCGGACTGCGGGACGTAGTCGCGGCGGGCAGGACCGGTGTAGACCTGCTTGGGCCGGGCGATCCGGTTGTCGGGGTCGGTGATGAACTCCTGGTACTGAGCTGCCCAGCCGGCCGTCCGCGGGACGGCGAACAGCACGGTGAACATCTCCGGCGGGAAGCCGAGCGCCTCGTAGATCAGGCCGGAGTAGAAGTCGACGTTGGGGTAGAGCCGGCGGGACACGAAGTAGTCGTCGGTCAGCCCGTACTTCTCCAGCTCCTGCGCCACCTGCAGCAACGGGTTGGTGCCGGTGACCTCGAAGACGTCGTCCACAGCCTTCTTGATCACCCGGGCGCGCGGGTCGTAGTTCTTGTACACCCGGTGGCCGAACCCCATCATCCGGATCCGCCCGGCCTTGACCGCCTCGATGAACTCCGGCACCCGGTCGACGGTGCCGATCTCGCGCAGCATCCGCAGCACCGCCTCGTTGGCGCCACCGTGCAGCGGGCCGTGCAGCGCCCCGACCCCGGCCGAGACGCAGGTGTACAGGTCGTTGCCCGAGCTGGCCACCGAGCGGACGGCCGAGGTCGAGCAGTTCTGCTCGTGGTCGGCGTGCAGGATGAACAGCACCTCGACGGCCCGGATCAGCCGCTCGTCAGCGTGGTAGCGCCGTTCGGCCTGCTTGAACAGCATCTGCAGGAAGTTGTGGCAGTACCCGTAGGAGTCGTCGGGGTTGATGTACGGCTTGGCCAGCCCCTTGCGGTAGGCGAAGGCGGCCAGCGTCGGCATCTTCCCGATCAGCCGGGCGATGTTCAGCGCCCTGGCCTGGGGGTCTGTGAAGTTCTGGGCGTCGGGGTAGAAGCTGAAGAAGGCGGCGGTGGACGCCATCAGGATCGACATCGGGTGGGCGTCGTAGGGGAACCCGGCCAGCAGCGTCTTCAGCTTGTCCGGCAGCATCCGGTGCTCGGTGATCAGCTGCTCCCAGCCGGCGAGCTCGTCGGCGGTGGGCAGCTCGCCGTTCAGCAGCAACCACGCCACCTCGAGGAAGGTCGAGTGCTCGGCCAGCTGTTCGATCGGGTACCCGCGGTACCGCAGGACGCCCGCATTGCCGTCGATGTAGGTGATGGCGGACCGGCAGGAGGCAGTGTTCATGTACCCCGGGTCGTAGGTGGCGACCGGCTCCCCGGCCACGCTGAACCGGCGCAGGTCGGTGGCCCGGATCGTCGCGTCGGTGATCGCCAGGTCATGCTCGACGCCGCTGGCCGGGTGCCGGATGGTGAGGACATCTGCCATGGGCGCACCCTACGGCGCGCAGATCGAGCCGGGGCGGGGTCCGTGATTTTGGCCCCACCGGCCGCGTTTTGACCGGCCCAATCGCGCGCGGTAACCTTGGACGTCGTTGCGCTGTGGTCTGCCCTGTGGCAAATCCCGCACTGGACGATAGTGAAGACAACACATGGAAGCAGGTCTTTGACCGTGTCTACGTACAGCCCGAAGCCTGGCGAGATCACCAGGAACTGGCACGTCATCGACGCCGAGGACGTGATCCTGGGCCGCCTCGCGGTGACTGCGGCCACCCTGCTGCGCGGCAAGCACAAGGCGCAGTTCGCGCCGCACGTCGACACCGGCGACTTCGTCGTCGTTGTGAACGCGTCCAAGGTCGCGCTGACCGGCAACAAGCGCACCGACAAGCTGGCGTACCGGCACTCCGGCCGCCCGGGCGGGCTGAAGTCGATCTCCTACGGCGAGCTGCTGGAGTCCGATCCGCGCAAGGCCGTCGAGAAGGCCGTGTGGGGCATGCTCCCCAAGAACAAGCTCAGCCGTCAGCTGATCAAGAAGCTCAAGGTGTACGCCGGCCCGGAGCACCCGCACACCGCCCAGAAGCCGCAGCCGTACCAGATCACCCAGATCGCTCAGTGACAGGAACCACAGTGACCGACATCGTCGAAGAGACTGAGACCACCGACGAGTTCGTCCCCTTCACCGAGGGCGAACGCGAGATCGCCTACCGTGCCGAGGCCGTTCCCAGCGCCGCCGTCCCGGGCGGGCGCCCGGCCATGGTCGCCCCCGCCGGGGCCACCGGCCGTCGCAAGGAGGCCATCGCGCGGGTCCGGATCGTCCCGGGCACCGGCCAGTTCTCGATCAACGGTCGCACCCTTGAGGACTACTTCCCCAACAAGCTGCACCAGCAGACGGTCAACGAGCCCTTCGTGACCGCCGCCGTGGTCGGCTCCTACGACGTGATCGCGACCATCGTCGGTGGCGGGGTGACCGGCCAGGCCGGCGCGCTGCGGCTCGGCATTGCCCGCGCCCTCAACGCCGTCGACACCGAAGCCTCCCGTCCGGCCCTGAAGAAGGCCGGGCTACTGACCCGCGACGCGCGGATCAAGGAGCGCAAGAAGGCAGGTCTGAAGAAGGCCCGCAAGGCTCCCCAGTACTCCAAGCGTTAGTCAGCTGACGCGCCCGATGCCCCGGCTCTTCGGTACCGACGGGGTGCGAGGCACCGCGAACGCAGACCTCACTCCCGAGATCGCGTTGCAGGTGTCGAGCGCCGCCGCCCGTGTGCTCGCAGAGGCCGGGGCTTTCGGTTCCGGACGCCGCCCGCGTGCCCTGGTCGGCCGCGACCCGCGCGCGTCCGGTGAGTTCCTCGAGGCCAGCGTGATCGCGGGACTTGCCTCCTCCGGGGTGGACGTGGTGCGGCTCGGCATCGTCCCCACCCCGGGCGTGGCCTTCCTGATGGGCGACCTGGACGCCGACCTGGGCGTGATGCTGTCCGCCAGCCACAACCCGGCCCCCGACAACGGGATCAAGTTCTTCGCCCGGGGCGGGGTCAAGCTCGACGACGACCTCGAGGACCAGATCGAGGCGCTGATCGGCCAGCCCTGGGACCGGCCGGTGGGGGCCGGCGTCGGCCGGGTGCGCCCCGACCTGGGGGCGCGGGAGGCCTACGTGGCCCACCTGGTGTCCAGCCTGGGTGCCGACGGCTCCCTTGAGGGCCTCACGGTGGTGATCGATGCCGCGCACGGCGCCGCCTTCCGCACCGCCCCCGAGGCCTTCGCCGCGCAGGGCGCCGAGGTGGTGCTGCTGCACGCCGAACCGGACGGGCTCAACATCAACGACCACGCCGGCTCCACCCACCCCGAGGCGCTGCAGGCCGCGGTGGTCGCCCACCGGGCGGACCTCGGGATCGCGCTGGACGGCGACGCGGACCGGTGCCTGGCGGTGGACGCCGCAGGCACGCTGGTCGACGGCGACCAGATCCTTGCCATCCTCGCGCTGGCGATGAAGCAGGCCCGCACCCTCCACAGCGACACGGTGGTGGCCACCGTGATGAGCAACCTCGGCTTCTTCAAGGCGATGAAGCAGCACGGCATCACCGTCGACACCACCAAGGTGGGCGACCGGTACGTCCTGGAGGCGATGAACGCCAACGGGTTCGCCCTCGGCGGGGAGCAGTCCGGCCACGTCATCATGAGCGAGTTCGCCACCACCGGCGACGGGGTGCTGACCGCGCTCCACCTGGCTGCCCAGATGACCCGCACCGGGCGTCCGCTGGCCGACCTGGCCTCGGTGATGGCCAGGTTCCCCCAGGTGCTGGTCAACGTGCCCGGGGTCAACAAGGCGCGCGCCGGGCTCGACCCGGACGTGAACGCGGCGGTGACCGCGGCGGCGAAGGAGCTCGGCGACGCCGGGCGGGTGCTGTTGCGCCCTTCGGGCACCGAGCCGCTGGTCCGCGTGATGGTGGAGGCCGCCACCACCGAACAGGCGACCGAGATCGCCGAGCGGCTGGCCGGCGTCGTCAGGTCCCGCCTGAGCCTGTAGCCGACTGCAACGAAACCGGCCGCCGCAGACTCTCTACTGTGTGACAGCAGGCAGCCGGACGGGAGTCGCCGTGGACGTGGGGACCGAGCCGTCGTTCGACGACTACGTCCGCGCGCGTTCCGACGGCCTGCTGCGGCTGGCCTGGCTGGTCACCCGCAACTGGGAGGACGCCAGGGACGCGGTCCAGGACGCCTTCGTGTCGCTCTACCCGCGCTGGCCGGGATTGCCGTCCGGTGATCGTCGCCACGGGTACGTCTCACGCAGCGTCGTCAACGCCTGCCTGGCCGTGGTTCGGCGGCGCCGCACCAGCCCGGTGCCCGATCCGTCAGTGCTCTCCGGGGCGCCGACCGGAACCGACCCCGGGGAGGCGGTGACCGACGCGCAGGTGGCCTGGCAGCTGTGCGGGGAACTGCCCGCCACCCAGCGCGCCGCGGTGGTGCTGCGCTTCTACAACGACTACAGCTTCGGCCAGATCGCCGAAGCGCTGGGCTGCACCGAGTCGACCGCCCGCTCCCACGTCCACCGGGCGATGGCTGCGCTGCGGTCGCTGCTGCAGCAGGGAGGTGGACTCGATGGATGACCTGGAGCGGGCGTTCCGCGACGCCCTGAAGCGCGCCGACACCGTCACGGTGCCGGTCAGCATCGACCCCGAGGGCGTCAGGGGCGCACGGCCTGTCCGCTCCCGCTGGCTCGGCGGGCTGGCAATTGCGGCGAGCCTTGCCGTCGTGGCCGGGGTAGGGGTGGGGGTCTGGGCGGCGCTGGGACGCGGCCTGCCCGCAGCCCCCGCCGCGCCGCTGCCGACGACGGTGGAGGTCGACCTCTACTCCGGCCGGGAGAACCCCTCTGTCGCCCTGGACGCGGCCCTGGCCGACGAGGTGTACGCCGTTGTGGACACACTGGCGCCGACCGGCCTCGAGGTGAGCGACCTGCCCGACCCCGGGCTGGGTTTCCGGGGCTTCGTGGTCACCCCGCCCTACGACCTGCGGCCGCAGCTGCGGGCGGTGCCAGGGGCCGTGATCGTCGACCCGGCCGGGCAGCCGGAGGTGCTCGCCGACCCGTCAGGTGCAGTGTTCGCCGCCCTGCTGGGTGGGATCCCCGCCGACCTGCAGCAGCAGGTCGCCGACCAACTCGTGCACGTCAGGATCCGCAACGCGGGCAAGGTGGAGGTCACCGACGTGCAGGTGACCTTCCCGGACAACCAGGTAGTCGAGTACGGCACCGTCCCGCCGGGCGGGGCGAGCCGGTACGCCCCGGTCGGGCTGGCCTACCGCTATGCCCTGATCCTGGCGACGGCGGACGGCACCCAGCGGCGCTGGCAGCCGATCGACTTCATGGGGGAGACCGCGCTGGACCCCGGCTACTACAGCTACGCGATCAGCGTGGACGGCGACCAGATCGACCTGCAGTTCAGCCAGGACCCGGCGCCCGGCGACCCCGCACCCACCGCGGCACCGGGGCCCACCGCGGCGGGTCAGGAACCCGACGACGAGCAGCCTGATGCCGGGGTGCCCGCGGCGCCGGGCGAGACCGCCACCTGGGTGCTGCTCGACCCCGCCGTCGGCCCGGAGTCCACGTCGCTCACCGTCGGCGTCACCCGGCTGGCGTGCGCCGGCGGGGTGACCGGGACCGTCCTCCCGCCGGTGGTCGAGGCCGGCGACGGGCAGGTGGTGATCACCATCGGGGTCGAGCCGCTCGGCCCGGGCGGGCACGACTGCCAGGGCAACGACGTGGTGGAGTACGTGGTCGAGCTGCCCGAGCCGCTCGGCGACCGCGACCTTGTCGACGGCGCCTGCCTGGCGGGTGAGGCGGTGGGGACGGCGGCCTGCAGCGACGGTCCGGTGCGGCGGGCCCGCTAGGCCTGCTGCTCGTCCAGCCGTCGGCCGAGCACCGCGACGTCCTGGCGCTGGTAGCCGAGATGCTCGTAGAAGCCCAGCACTGCGGCGTTGTCGGAGCGCACCATGAACTGGATCTTGGGCACGCCGCGGGCCGCCAGCCACCGCTCGCAGGCATCCATCAGCTGCCGACCCAGCCCGGTTCGCCCGGCCGCGGGACTCACCGCGAGGTAGTACACCCAGCCGCGGTGGCCGTCCTCGCCGACCATCGCGGCCCCGACCAGGGCCCCCGAGCCATCGCGCAGGCCGAGCACCGCCGAGGCCGGTCCGGCCACCGCCCGGGCGAAGTCGGCGTGCGGGTCGTTCCACGGACGGGTCAGGCCGGTCCGGTGCCACAGGTCGACCACCTCGTCGGCGTCGGTGGGGCCGAGCGGCGTGGCGTCCACTAGATCCGCCTGATCCGCACCCAGCTGACCTTGTGGTCGCGGGCCTTGCGAAGGATGGCGGTGGCCCGGCCGCGGGTCGGCTCGATGTTCATCTTCAGGTTGGGGCCGTTGATGGCGTCCCAGATCGCGCCGGCCTGTTCGACGGCCTCCTCGTCGCTGAGCCTGGAGAACCTGACGAAGTACGACTTGGGATCGCGGAACGCGGTCTCCCGCAGCCGCAGGAAGCGGTGGATGTACCAGGAGCGGACGTCGTCCTCTGCGGAATCGACGTACACCGAGAAGTCGAAGAAGTCGCTGACCGCCAGGCCCATGGTGCCGTTGGCGCGCCGCCGCGGCGGCTGCAGCACGTTGAGTCCCTCGATGATCAGGATGTCGGGCTGACGCACCACCACCTGCTCGCCGGGGACTATGTCGTAAGCCAGATGGGAGTAGACCGGGGCGGCAACCTCAGGGACTCCCGACTTGACGTCCATCACGAAGCTGACCAGCCGACGGCGGTCGTAGGACTCAGGGAAGCCCTTGCGCTCCATCAGCCCGAGCTCTTCGAGCCTGGCGTTGGGGTACAGGAAGCCGTCGGTGGTGACCAGGTCGACCTTCGGCGCCCCCGGCCCGCGGCTGAGCAGTTCCCGCAACAGCCGCGACGTGGTCGACTTGCCGACCGCCACCGAGCCGGCCACACCGATCACGAACGGAGTCCTCGCCCCGGTCAGGCCCAGGAACGCGTGGCTGTCACGGAACAGGCTGCCGGTGCGGTCCATGTAGAGCTGGATTAGCTCGGTCAGCGGCAGGTACACCTCGCGGACCTCGTCGACGTCGGTCGGCTCGTCGATGCCGCGCAGCCGGGCGAGCGTCTCGGCCTCGAGGAAGTCGTGGCGGGCCGCGGCGAGCGCCGCCCAGTGCCGGCGGTCCAGCGTGAGGTAGGGGCCGAACGGGTCGTCCTCGGGGGCCGGGGCCTGTGGCGCTGGGTTCTGCACGCCGACAGTCTGCCGTGCCCGGCCGCTACAGTGACGGATATGTGCGGGATCATCGGATACGTCGGCCCACGGGTCGCCAGAGACGTTGTCGTGTCGGGGTTGAAGCGGATGGAGTACCGCGGCTACGACTCGGCAGGGGTGGCGGTGATCTCCGACGGCACCATCCACGTCCGCAAGAAGGCGGGCAAGATCTCCAACCTGACGGGCGCGCTGGCCGCCGACCCGCTGGGCGAGACCGGGATCGGCATCGGGCACACCAGGTGGGCCACGCACGGTGGGCCGACCGACGGCAACGCCCACCCGCACGTCTCGGCCGACGGCCGGGTGGCGCTGATCCACAACGGCATCATCGAGAACTTCGCCGTGCTGCGTGCCGAGCTGGAGGCCGGCGGCACCGTCCTGAACTCCGAGACCGACACCGAGGTCGCCGCCCACCTGATGGGCCGCGAGGTAAGCGCCGGCGCCGACCTGGCTGACGCGATGCGCACGGTCTGCCGCCGCCTTGAGGGCGCGTTCACCCTGGTGGCGATCGACGTCACCGACCCGGACCGGCTGGTCGCCGCCCGCCGCAACTCGCCGCTGGTGGTGGGGGTCGGCGAGGGCGAGAACTTCGTCGCGTCCGACGTGGCGGCGTTCATCGAGTTCACCAGGCACGCCATCGAGCTGGGCCAGGACCAGGTGGTCGACGTCACCCGGGACAAGGTGGAGATCACCGACTGGGCCGGGGCGCCGGCCGAGTCGCGTCCCTTCGAAGTGACCTGGGACCTCTCTGCGGCGGAGAAGTCCGGCTACGACTGGTTCATGCGCAAGGAGATCTTCGAGCAGCCCAGGGCGGTCGCCGACACCCTGCTGGGTCGCTACACAGTCGACGGCGCGCTGAAGCTCGACGAGCTCCACATCGCCGAGCAGGAGCTGCGGTCGGTCGACAAGATCATCATCGTGGCCTGCGGCAGCGCCTACTACGCCGGGCTGGTCGCCAAGTACGCCATCGACCACTGGACGCGGGGCGCCAGCGAGGGCGAGATCGCCTCCGAGTTCCGCAACCGCGACCCGATCATCACCCGCTCGACCCTTGTCGTCACGATCAGCCAGTCGGGGGAGACCGCGGACACCCTGATGGCGATCCGGCACGCCCGCGAGCAGCACGCGAAGGTGATCGCGATCTGCAACACCAACGGGGCCACGATCCCGCGCGAGTCCGACGCGGTGATCTACACCCACGCGGGCCCGGAGATCGGGGTCGCGTCCACCAAGGGCTTCCTCACCCAGGTCGCCGCCTGCTACCTGCTCGGCCTGTACCTGGCGCAGGTCAGGGGAACCATGTTCGGCGACGAGATCGCCAGGTGGATGGCCGAGCTGGCCACCACACCGCAGCTGATCCAGCAGGTGCTGGATGGGCTCGACCCGATCAGGGACCTGGCGGCGCAGTTCGTCGACAAGCGGTCCGTGCTGTTCCTGGGCCGCCACGTCGGCTACCCGGTGGCGCTGGAGGGTGCCCTCAAGCTGAAGGAACTCGCCTACCTGCACGCCGAGGGGTTCCCGGCCGGGGAGCTGAAGCACGGGCCGATCGCGCTGGTCGAGGACGGCGTCCCGGTCTTCGTGGTCGTGCCGCCGCAGGGTCGCGACCAGCTGCACGACAAGGTGGTCTCCAATATCCAGGAGGTCAGGGCCCGCGGGGCGCTGACCGTCGTGCTGGCCGAGGAGGGCGACGACGAGGTGCAGCCCTACGCCGACGTGCTCTTCCGGCTGCCCAGGGTGTCGACGCTGCTGCAGCCCCTCGTGGCCACCGTCCCATTGCAGTTCTTCGGCTGCGAACTGGCGACCCTGAAGGGGTATGACGTGGACCAGCCGCGAAATCTCGCGAAGTCGGTGACGGTGGAGTAGGGGATGATCATAGGAGTGGGAATCGACGTCACGCAGGTGTCGCGCTTCGCCGCGGCCGCCGCCCGCGAAGGACTTCTCACCAGGATCTTCACCGAGTCCGAGCGCGACACCTCCATGCAGCGGATGGCCGGCCGGTTCGCCGCGAAGGAGGCGCTCGCCAAGGCATTGGGCGCGCCGACCGGCCTGGTCTGGACCGACGTCGAGGTCCGCAAGGACGCCGACGGCAAGCCGTACTTCTCCTTCACCGGCACCGTCGCCGACCGGGTCGCCGAGCTCGGGATCGGCAGGCTCCACCTCTCCATCACCCACGACGCCGGGATCGCCGCGGCCGTGGTCGTCTGCGAGGCCTGATGCGGTACGCGCATTCGGTGGCGGCGGTCCGGGCCGCGGAGGCCGAGGTGATGGCAAGGATCGGCCAGGACGCCTTGATGCAGCGCGCCGCAGCAGCGCTGGCCAGCGTGCTGCGCCGGGAACTGCGTCGGCTCCGCGGACAGGTGCACGGCGCCCGCGTCCTCGTCCTGGCCGGCAGCGGCAACAACGGCGGCGACGCCCTGTTCGCCGCCGCCCGGCTGGCGGGCCGCGGGGTGCGGGTGAGCGCCTGGCGGACTGGCTCGGCAGTCCATGAGG